>CAWULM010000018.1:0-10359 GCA_963923635.1 uncultured Micrococcales bacterium
ACCGAGGGAAGCCAAGCAAAGTCTGTTACCGGTTTAGCGGTTTTGTCTCCGCGATTTAGTTTTGCGGCAGCTCTAACGGCGACATCGCTGGTGACCGTGATGTTGTAATCGCCAGTCTTCAAAGAATCAATCTGCAGATCAGAGACCGTTCCAGGTGCCACAGTTGCCTGAACGACGGTACCGAAAGTTTGCTGGTTCACACCGTTCACCTGCACTAATACGTGGGCTGCTCTGCGTGACGGGTTGAAAACTCTCACTGCGTTTGAGATGTCGGCGTAATTGCTGCTCTTGCTCTGCAAGTTAGTCAGCACATCTGTGCCTCGGATAAGAAACCCAGGAATGCTCAACTTTTTTGCGAGGCGATTGCTCGGTGAAATGATGTCCAGCCCAGCAGCGAATAGACCGCGAACCACGCGCTGCTGCAGCCAAGCGGCAACCGCACCACCACTTGCTTGCACGTGAATAACGAAAGCGTCTGTGTCAGGCGCGAGACCGTTAACCGGAACAACAACAGTGCGTCCGGATGCGACACTTAGGCCACTCAACCCTGGCGCGCTGATTCGCCCAGCGGTTGAGAAGATTTCTAGATCGACGGTTGCGTCGACTGCTGTTGGGTTGCTCAGCAGCAGCAGGGTTTCGCGACCAGTGGTGGTGTCTCCCCCGACAAGCCAAATGTCACCCGAAGCCCGCTGACAGGCTGCACCGGCCAGACCCGAAGCCTGGTCGGTGGTTACCTTTTGCATCTGGCTGGCGGTAAGAAGCGCCGAACCCTGCGGTAACTGACCAGAAGCATCGGCGGCAGTAGCCGCGGCTGCGTCTGAAATCGATGCCGAGAACGAGGTCAGTGGTTTTTGCGTCTTGCCCAGTAGACCGATGGTGTTTTGCACGACACCTGCAGACTCACCTACTGCCAGCTGCACAGAGGCGTTGCCTGCGCGAGTGAATGAACCTACCTTGTTCGTTTTGTTTAGAAATATGGGCCCCGGGCAGGTAAGCGAGAGATCGGTGGCACGAACGTTGACTTCGTGACCAACGGAACTCTCACCAGAAGTAATGTGCAGTGAAGGTAGTTGCAACAGTGCGAAACCCAAACCGGCAGCGACGAGAAGAGCAAGTAGCCTGCGAATCATTAGACATCACCTTCTGACTCGATGAAGACCTGATTCGCTTCCGCTTTACGTTTGCGAGTAGCCGCAGTTGGCATTGCTAGAAGCACGAAGGCAACGATGATGGTCAGCTGTGTGATCTTGGTAATCGACCATGGCGAATCTGAATCCGGGGTCGCAGCAGCAACCGTGCTTGTTACTCGCCAGAGCGCACCAAATTCGGTTTGACCAGCCGCATCAAGATTCGGTTGGGCATTTAGGGCCAAAGCAACTTGAGCGCCGCCATCGCTGCGGTTTTCTCTTAGAAGCACGTAAGAGATGTGATTCTGCGAAAGAGTAGCCGACAGATCAACAGCGTTACCCGATGAGAGCTGTGCCGTGAGTTCGGCAATCGAAATGAACCGCTCTGACTTTTCTAGTTCGGCCAGAGCATATCTGTAGGCAACGTTTGCATCTTCGAGGTGGGTTCCCGAAACCGGAACCACTTCGGCATAGAGCCCGTCTGCCGCAGGAGTCACGACCAAGGTGTTCAAGTTTGCCCCGCTCGAAGCAGCCGCTTGCAGTAACCATGGAACAACGCGCGAATCGCTGAATGAGTAATGCGGTTTACTAGTTGCCGACATAACGGCCGTTGGCAAAATGCCAACCAGCAAAACTACCGGGGCGACAATAAACGTGGCCCAACGCTTCATGTTTTCAGCCAGCAGCGCAAACACGGAAATCAGCACCAAACCAATGACCGACATAATCGCATTCGGTGAACCGTTAACGTAACCCTCAACATATTGCGAAGGGTAAACGAACCAAGTGTTCACATGGAAATAAACCAAAACGACAAGTACGAGAGCAAAGCACCACAAAGCCGCGGCCAAAATCCAACGACGCGTCAACAGCGCAAGAAGTGCTAGAACAAACCAAATCAGGTAACCCCAGCCAAAGAGGAAATCCGTAGGTATAAAGAGTTGCGAAATGGTGAGCTTATTCGACGCAGCATTCAAGCTTGGATCGGCAAATAGCGCTAGTGGGTGCAACTGCCCAACGACGAGTTGGAATGCCTGCGGGAAGAACAAGGCAGCAAACGGTAGCGGAACCCAGAACAGGTAGCCGGTTCTGTTGATGCGAGTTAACGTCACTACTGCCAGAAGAAGAAGAGCAGGCAACACAAGAATTGGTGAGCTAACGCCAACAATCGCGAAGAGCAAGCCAGAGATTCCAACCCAAGACCAGGTTTGGCGCATAGAGCGAGCCGAACCGCTTCGACCCACACCGGCTGCGCGAGCAAGCGTGAAAGCCAACCACGGAGCAGTTACACCTGCAATCAACTGCGCGACAGATCCGTCTGCGCGCGCCGCTATAAGCCCCGGCCACAGCGCGAAACCAGTCGCAGCGAAGTTGCGCACCCAAGCCTTGCTGCTGAGCAACGCTGCAGTTCGCCAGGCTCCAGCGAATGCAAGCGCTGGCGCAATGAAGAGGAAAAGACCAACGGCTAGCGACGGTGACCAGAAAGTAAATGTGCCGAGCAGAAGTAACGCCCAGTTGAATGGTTCAGCCGGTAGCGCGACACCTCCGCCCAGGCTTTGCCAAGAAGAGCCGGCGTGCGTGAATAACTGCCACCAGCTACCAGACAAGGGCTTCACCAAAGCACCCGTGACCGCCTGACCTGTTGGAAAGTAAAGGTAAGAAACTGCTAGTAACGCAATGGCAAAAAACCAGCCGCCAGCCTCAGTGAAGGTTTTGGTTCGAGGGGCAATGGCACCCGAGTCGAATTCTTTCTGCAAGAGAGCAGCTTCGGCCTGGTCATCGACTTTTCTAGACACTGCTCGCACCAACGGCCAGGGCGCTTGCAGTGCCTTGCGAATTGACTGCACCTGCTTGTCGGCACCTTTAGGACGACCGGCGAATCGAGCGAAGATAGTGAAGTAACCCCAAATACCTGAAACCAGTTCTGACCAAACTCGGTCTGGTCGCTTTTGAAGAATGCGCCAGAAGATTCGGCCGAGAGTGATCAACGGCAAGAAGAACCAGAACAACAACGCCGAATAAATCGGAGTGAACTGCATGCGAAGGTGTATCGATGCCTTGCGAAGGGCAACCTTTGTTGAACCTCGCAACCAACCTCGACTACGTTTCGAGTTAAGCGACAACGCGGCGTGCCGAACCCGCGCACGTGGTGCGACCATGACTCGCAAACCAGCCAACTTCACTCGAAGTGAAAGCTCGTAGTCGAGTGCCAGCGGTGGAGTTTTTTCATTCGCTCCGCCAACTTGCTGCCAAATGTCGCTTCGAATCAAAAGACCGGTGGTCGACACAGCCAACACGTCGCTCTGCGAATCGTGCTGCGACTGATCTAGCTCATTATTCACCAGAGAGATCGGTGTTCCGAAAGGTGTGAGCGTTAGACCTTGCTGCCAGATGTAACGAGGGTTGTCCCAGCGAACCTGCTTTGGACCGATAGCGCCGGCGAGCGCAGACTGCTCTTCGGTACGGAGCAATTCTTCGAGACAGTTTTGTTCTGGTGCGCTGTCATCGTGGATGATCCACATCCACGTGTTTTCGCTCGCAGCGATTTCTGAGGCGGCCGTGTTGAGTGAAACCGCAAGATTGGTTTTGCTTGGAAGCTTGATGATTTTGCTACCGAGCATCGGTTGCAAAGTTGTAGCTTGTTCACCGGTGTCAATAAGAATGAGCGAATCAACCGGGCGCGTTTGTCGAGCAATCGCTTCGAGAGTTGATTTCAGGTAATCGTCGGAGTCGTGGCAAACCACGACTGCAACTACCTGTGGCTTCATGAGGCTAAGCCCCTAAAGCTTAGGCGCGCTTTTTGAGCTTGCGGCGCTCACGCTCGGACAGGCCGCCCCAGATTCCGAAACGCTCATCGTTAGCAAGTGCATATTCGAGGCACTGCTGCTTTACGTCGCAACCGGAGCAGATTCGCTTGGCGTCGCGAGTTGAGCCACCCTTTTCTGGAAAGAAAGCCTCAGGGTCGGTCTGCGCACAGATTGCGTCTGCCTGCCAAGCTAGCGGGTTGTCCTCCCCACTCGAGTAAGCACCAGCGACCCCCAGTTTCAGGACGTCCACGAACCAGTTATCTGGCACACCGCGGTTGGAATCCATTTAGCGTTCCTTACTCGGGCCATGCAGAACACAGCACCGTGCGAATACTTTCTTTCGTGTAATTACACTCATGTAGTTTGCTGTTGTCAAGTCCGAGTTTGCCAACCCTAAACCTGCCATTGAGAGCCCAAAACCAAGGGTCGGTAGGCTTATTGGCATGACAGTACTAGTTACCGGCGGTGCCGGCTACATCGGATCACACGTTGCCAGGCTGCTGGCCGAGCGCGGTCACCGCGTGGTGGTAGCCGACGACCTAAGCACCGGACTCCCCAACCGCCTCACCGGAGTCGAATTTGCCAAGCTAGACCTGGCCGAGGGCGGCGCCGTGGAGCAGATTCGCGCCACCATCCGTGCGCACGCCGTCACCTCAGTCATCCACCTGGCCGCAAGAAAAAAGGTCGGCGAGTCGGTTGAACTACCAGAGTGGTACTACCTACAAAACGTTGGCGGCCTAGCCCACCTGCTCGAGGCCATGAAGGCAGAGTCAGTCACTCGATTGGTGTTTAGCTCCAGCGCGGCCACCTACGGTATGCCTGATGTCGCTCGGGTCGATGAAGACTTCAACTGCAAGCCGATTAACCCATACGGTGAAACCAAACTCATCGGCGAGTGGATGACTCGAGCCGCCGGCAGAGCCTGGGGCCTTCGAGCAGTGAACCTTCGCTATTTCAACGTCGCGGGTGCCGGCTGGGCAGATCTTGCCGACACCGCAGTTGCCAATCTAATTCCGATCGCCTTTGCCGCTATTCGCGCTGGTGAAAAACCGCTTGTCTTCGGCGACGACTACGAAACCAAAGACGGCAGCTGCATTCGCGACTACGTTCACGTACACGACCTTGCCGACGCGCACCTAGAAGCACTTCAGTACCTAGATTTGCCAACCCGAAAGTTTGACACTTTCAATGTCGGCACCGGAAACGGCTCGAGCGTATTTGAAGTTCTCGATGAGATTCGAGCCGTCAGTGGAATTAACTTTGAACACGAGGTGAAGCCTCGTCGTGCAGGAGACCCACCGTCACTGGCAGCCGATGTTTCTCGCATCAAGCAAGAACTTGGTTGGTCAGCCAAGCACAACCTTCACGACATCGTTGAAAGTGCCTGGACGGCAACCAGCTAAAGGGCAGAACCGAGATAACCGTCGCCGACCCCGGTGATGGAATGAAACTTCGCATCGTTTGCTAAATAGGCGGCTTCGCCGACCGAAAGAACAATTCGCTCATCGAGGCTGTTCGAAACAACGAGCTCTCCCCCGGTGCAAACCAATATTGATTCGCCGGGCAGCTGAAGATCAATAAGTAGGTTGCTTGACCCAACCTCTACTCGGTGCAGAGCGAAATCGGTCTGCGGAAAGTCGTAGCGCTTCAAACCAGCGATAAGTGTTGTGGCGCTTTGCTTCGTAACCGAAAGCGAAGTTTTCTCATCGAGCAGCGAGGCGAACAAGGCTGGTGAAATGTACTTGTTGGTTAGGCCACCCCGAAGCACGTTGTCAGATGAGTTCAAAATCTCAACGCCAAGACCGCCGAGATAGCAGTGTGGCACACCAGTCTCAACGAACACAGCTTCGGCTGGTGCGAGTTTGATTCGCTTCATGAAAAGAGCGACGATCAAACCCGGGTCTGAGCCGAATTGGTCCGCCAAGAGTTTAACTAGTTCAAGATCGACATCTTTGTCGGTCGCTCCATTGGCTCGCTCAACCAGGGCATCAAGCAGCTTGCCTCGGCTGACTTGATCAATATCTGTTGCCAGAACGGTTGAAATGAGTTCACGGGTATCCGACTTTGCAAAAACGGCGGCATAGCGCTCGAGAATCGAATGTTCGGGCAATAAACCAATCAACCCCTGAAGTGCGACTGCAATCTCGTCAGAGGTCTTCAGACCGGCAAGCAGGTCAAAGTCAGTAACCGCGACAATCGCTTCGCGCTTGGCGTTTGCGTCTTTGAAGTTGCGCTGGGGGTCGCCGATGGCCAGGCCTGCTGCTTGTTCAGCTGCAAAACCGTACTGTGCATCGGCTAGGCCAGGGTGAACCTGAATCGAGAGCGGAAAACCGGCAGCCAAAAACTTCAGCATGAAGTTCAGTCGGTGACCGGCCAGCTGACTCAGCGGTTGGGCAGCAGCATCGTGGCTGTATGCCTCTGAAACAGGGTGGGTTCCGAACCAAACCTCGGCCATTGGCTGGCCAGCCGATTCAAAGCCGAAAGCGTCGGCGAGCAGAGTTCTTGAACCCCAGGCGTAGTTGACCGGATCATTCTTGATCTTGATTAGCAAACGCTTTCCCTCCTCGCAGTTACTAGCCTAGTTTCGACCCTCTAGAAATGACCGCAATTACCTCACCGCCTCTCGCTCGTTCTAGACTGGCAAAGATAAAGGGGTGGTCTTGGATACCAGCACACAGCCGATACGCGTGGTTTACGACACACGCAGCTGGGCTTATCGCAGCAAGACCTGGTTGGCGTACCTTGGGCTCTTCGGCCTGGCCAGCGGTGACACCATTCGCTATCTAGTCGGTTGGGTTGGCTTTGGTGTTTGGAGCCTGGTGCTGTTCGTGCCACTGATCATCATGCTGGTCAAATCAAAACCAATGGCGACCATCAAACGTATTCCCTGGTACTACCTAACCCTCTTTGCTCTTCTTCTGCTTTCGTCGGTGTTTTCCAACTATGCGCTGCTTAGTTTCGCGGCTGTCTTAACTTCGATGATTACTGCGACCTATGGGCTGTGGTTGGCGGCGGCCTTCGACTGGCGACACATTCACCGAGTCTTCGCTAACACCATTCGCTTCATACTCGGAGCCTCAATCATTTTTGAGCTTTACGCCGCCGTGATTGTGCGTGGCCCAATTATTCCAATCTTCAAAAACTACACCGGCGATGTTCCACCGAGCCGCGCCTACTACTGGTCGCAGGGCAACCTGTTCAACGGTGATCGCATTCAGGGAATTGTTGGAAACGCAAACCTTCTCGCAAACGTCGCGATGATCGGCTTGATTATCTTTGCTGTCGAATATGCCATTCATGCGATGCCGCGGTGGATCAGCGTCGTGAGCATGGGTGCAAGTTTGCTGTGCATCGCGCTAGCCAAATCAGCAGGCATCGCATTTGCAATCACTGCGGTGCTTGCGACTGCGGTAGTTTCAATCGCCGCCGAAGGTCGCGACTATCAGACGCGCCACCGTTACTATCGTGTGGCCTGGTCGGTCGCAGGCATCCTTGCGTTTTTTGTGCTTTCGTTCCGCGACCAGGTTTTTGGCTTTCTTGGCAAGTCACCTGACATGACCGGACGCACCGAGATTTGGGGCAAAGTGCTGTCGCTGATTCCTCAACGTCCTTGGTTTGGTTTCGGGTGGCTGAGCTACTGGGTGCCGGGCCTCAAGCCTTATGAAGGGCTGGTCGTAATCAATCACGTGCCTTACTATCAGGCGCACAATGCGTTTCTAGACATGTGGCTGCAAGCGGGATTGTTTGCACTACTTGCGCTGGTTACGGTGGTTGCATTCACGTTCGTGAAACTTTGGCAGCTAGCCGTGCGCCACACGAGCGCGCTTTATCTTTGGCCGATTTTGGTTTTCACAGGTTTGATTGTTCAAAACTTCACCGAGAGCCGCATGCTGGTCGAACTCGGTTGGATGATGTTGGCTCTCTTCACGATCAAGAGTCAAGACCCTGAGTCGACTCTAGAACCGAAGGGTAAGCGAGTTAAACGTGCTCGTTTGCTCGGGCTAGGTCGTCGTCGAAATCGACCTCAACAGCAAACAGATCGCTAATGTCGACTGGCTTGAACTTCAAGCCGTCTGAACCAATCGCCAACTCGATGCCACGCTCGAAGTAATCGGAATCTTCGACCTGCTCAAGGCGCGAAATCAGCGACTCCTTGTCGGCCCCGGAGACAAAGTTGATGCCTACCGCTTCGCCAAGGGCACCTTCCACTCGCTTAGATAGCTCGTCGATGTAACCTTCAGGGTTGAGTGTGTACTTAACCTCTTCTTCGCCAACCTTTGAGTGATTCACTACAACAAATGATTGGTCAGCCTCAATTAGTGGCTTCACGCGAACAAGCACTTCAGAATCAAAGACCACATCGCCATTGAGCCACAGCACTCCACCCGGGCCAGAGGCCTTGAGCGCCTTTAGCAGACTCTTCGAGGTGTTTGTCGAGTCGTAAAACTCGTTGTAAACGAAAGTGGCTTCTGGGAAACGCTCGATGATTGCCTCGAGTTTGTAACCCACGACAATCATGACTCGGTGCGCTGCACCAAATGCTTTGCTCAAGTTGTCGAACTGCTGCTTCATGATCGAGCGACCATCGCGAAGTTCGGTGAGTGGTTTTGGTAGCGGGCGAGCCAGACGAGTACCCATGCCGGCTGCGAGAATGACGACTTGTTGAGTCATGGTTTCAAGTTTAGGACTTAGGGATGATTAGCACTTGACCAACTTTGATGGAGTTGGCGTTGGTAATCGAGTTGGCAGCCATGAGCGCTGCCAAGGTGACCTTGTATCGGCTAGCGATTCCGCCGAGAGTGTCGCCTGATTTCACCGTGTATTTTGTCTGGGTTGTCGTAGGTGTATCGACCGGCGTTGAAGTGGTCAATTTTGCCGGTGCTTCAGAACCGGTAAATAGCCGGTTCGCGAACCAACTGTGAACGTCGTAGGCGCGAGTCAAACCACTAGCTAGTTTTTGATAGGCGCGCTTAGAAAGAATGAGGCGCTTCTTGCCGCCATCAATGAGGTAATACTGATTGGTTTCAATCACATGGATGAATCGACCAGCGGTTTGATCCAGCGAGATTTGTGTATTTGAGCACAGAGCATCACCCAGATGTGTAGCGCTCTTCGGGTAGCTGTTTACCGCAGTGTCGTCGATAGGCAGCGACAAACCGTCACTGGCCACATATCGTTGACCATCGCATAGATACACCAACCCCTTGAACTTCTGAGTCTGTTTGTAACCTGCAATGTACTCTGGCTTGACCTTGTGTGACTCCAAGCCAAGATCGGCTAGCGCGTTTTCGTCTGGCATTGGAATCAGTGTTGAGAAATCTCGCACCGCGTAGAGCGATCCGTCTTTGCTCGACTTGACTACCGAACCAGGGGCAAACACCGGCTGCCCCAATTTCAACTCACTGAACGCTGCGTCCGAAAGTAGAAGTACAGATGGTTGCGCGAGGGTGTCGCTAAGTATGGTTTTGTCCATTGAAGAACCAAGTTGGCGAGCCGAGTCTTGCTGCACGTAGTAGGTCACCTTCGGGCCGCTGGTGCGCTGCACTAAAGCCGGGGCACCGTATTGACCAACCGCGGTCGTGATTGCATTCAACACCTTCGCGTCTAGCTCGGTTACCGAGCTAACCAATGGGCTAGTTGAGCTGATCGATATCTTGCCGTCTGAGGTCAACAACCAGCGATTTCCATCTGCCCCAGCTACGAATGGTGTCACGGTGACTGCTGTTTCAACGGCACTCAGACCAGCCGGAGTCAGACTTGCCCCCGAGTTCGTAAACCACTTCGTGAAGTCAATGTCCTTAGCGGTTTGCGCATCTATTCGATAGAACGCTCCGGTGATGTAGATGCCAAGTTGGCCCGTTTTGCTGTCGGTTAGCAAGGTCAGGTCATTGGCAATCGGAGCTCCCCATGGGAGGTAACCGAAGGCATCCAAGCTGATTCCGCTAGGTGCGGGAAGTGTGATGTGAGCACTGGCCAGCGATGCATCGTCGAGAATTTGGTGAATCTGCCCGTTGGTGATCAGGTATCGTGCTCCACTGGTTTCGGTGACCAGGGCTGTTGCTGTGCCACCGGTCGGAAGTGCAGCCAACTGGTTGTTGGTGAGTGTAACTGCCTTCGTGCAGTCCAGCCCAAGACCGGCTGCAGCGTTACAACTGCTAATCGCAAACTTTTTGCCATCGGCAATCATGAAGTATTTCTTGGTAGCCGATTGAACCAGCGGAGTGAGCTCGCCCGCGTCATTGAAAGAGTCGAGGTAAGGCTGCGACACAGTGCCGAGCGGACCGAGCGGACCGAGTGAATTCACCAAAGCGCTGTCATTCACCAGATACTTTTTGTCATCGACAATCAGGTAGGTGCCGGAGTTCGCACTCTTCAGCAAGAAGCCACCACCGACAGTCGACCCAAACCAGTCTGTGTAAAAACGC
>CAWULM010000019.1:0-10317 GCA_963923635.1 uncultured Micrococcales bacterium
CGGCGAGCGGCTTCAGCTTTTGAACCGCAGTAAGCACCTCGTCTTTGAGTAGGTCGCCCATCATGCTTCCAGCGCGTTCGTGAGCCGCACGGGAATCGGTTGGTACAGCTTGACCAGGCAAGTACTTTCCGGTCAAAACACCTTGCGCCATTGGTGACCAGACGATCTGGCTGACTCCGAGTTTTTCAGATGTTGGAATTACTTCGCCTTCGATTACTCGCCAGAGCATTGAATACTGCGGCTGGTTTGAGATGAGTTGGAAGCCAAGTTCTTTAGCTAGCTTGTGACCGGCTTCAATCTGTTCAGCGCGCCATTCAGAGACGCCGATGTATAAAGCCTTGCCTTGACGAACAATATCGGCAAAGGCCTGCATAGTTTCTTCTAGGGGAGTCTCGTAGTCAAAGCGGTGAGCCTGGTACAGGTCGAAGTACTCAACTCCGACGCGCTTGAGCGAGCCGTTAATTGATTCCATGATGTGCTTGCGCGACAGACCGGTGTCGTTCGCGCCACGCTCGGCTACTGGCCAGTAACATTTGGTGAATATTTCGAGTCCCTCGCGACGCTTGCCGGCGAGAGCTTTACCGAGTACAACTTCGGCGGCTTGGTTTGCGTAGACATCTGCCGTGTCGAAAGATGTGATGCCAGCATCGAGCGCAGCATGGACGGTGGCGATGGCCTGAGGGTCGTCTACTTGGCTAGCGTGAGTCAACCAGTTTCCGTAAATCAATTCGCTGACTTTGAAGCCGCTGTTTCCGAGGTAACGATATTTCACGAGGTTTTCCTTGCTTTAGTTGTTGATTAGAGACTTTGCGAGTTCCTCTACTCGCTGATGTAAACGCTGAACGTGAAACTCTTGTTCCGGTTTCATCAAAACTGATCGAAGTATTTTGGCCTTCGCAGCGTCGCCACTGACGGATAGGTTGCGACGTTCAAACCCTTCACGCTTCATCATGTAAGTAGCTAGGTGAATCTGATCTTCGCGCTTACCGGTTGCTGCTTGTTCGAAAATGCTTTGTGAAATTCGGTCGATCTCGTTCAGGTCACTGGTTTTAGCGAAATAGGTGAAGATATCGAGCTCTGGCTCCTGCAGTGGCTGAAGGTAATCAGATTGGGTTGCTAACTCGTGCCAGCGCATTGCCGCCTTGCGACCTGCAAGAAGCACTTGCCCTAGACCCGATTCGTTCAGTGGGAAAACTTTTAGCGTTGCCCATAACGCTGCAGCCGAAGCTCCGGCACGTGAGCACTCAAGTTGAATCTCGCCATAGTGAAGATCTTTGCTAGCAAAGTAGGTGTATGGCGAGTCATGCTTGTAGAAGCGGCCGACACTTACATCGCGAAACAAAACAGCACCGCAACCGTATGGTTGCAGCCCATGTTTGTGTGGGTCAACTACGATGCTGTCGGCATCTTTGATTGCTGCATAGTGTCTAGCCGCTTCGGTGCCCAAGTGGTTCGCGATGAGACTGAAGAAACCACCGTACGCGGTGTCAACGTGCACGCGAGCTCCGTATTGTCTAGCTAAAGGAATTATGTCTGCTAGCGGATCGACGGCACCTAGGCCTGTCGTGCCCAGAGTCGCGACGACGGTTCCGATCTCACCGTTCTTTAGTCTCTCTTCCAGTGCATCGATGTCCATGCGACCGATTGAGTCTGAGGGAATGGAGATCGTCTTGCAATTTAGAACTTCACCCATACGAGAGTGTGTGTAGTGAGCATCTTCGCTGTGAGCGATGGCACCGAGTGGATTAAGTTCGCGACCTACCCAAAGTGCCTCGAGATTTGCAGTGGTTCCGCTCCAGGTTAGGTGACCCAGGAACGATTCTGGAAAATTGAACATCGCGGCAAGTTGCGCCATCACTTCGCGTTCCATCATCGTGGTTGCGCGTCCGCCATCGATCGATTGATTGTTGGGGTTGATCATCATGGTGGCAACGTAGGCGGCCATTGCGACCGGGTGGGGCGGCTTTAGCATTTGGCCGGCATAGTTCGGGTGAAAGTACGGAAAGTTATTTTCTAATCGCTCGACGAGTTCACCGAGAACTGAGTCAACCTTTGCGCGGTCAACCTGCAACGATGGGTGAGTTTCGAAAGCACCGTAACTGGCTTTGATGGCATCGATAGCCGAAATCATTCCCGGGGCAAGTTGCCCTAGATTCATCTGCTCGTCCACTGCTACTCCTTTGTATCGTGGCTAGCTTTTTGAAGGTCGGTCTTAGCCTAAGTCTTGCCCGCGCTTAACAACTGGTCTTGGCAAGCGCATGAAACGCATTTGGAGTGAACGCATGATCGCGTAGTTTGCAAGACCGCGCTCGATGCGTGATTCCCCGAATTTTGCAGCCAAAACTTTCTTCAGTCCGCGCCAAAGAATAACCGAGTTCAAAACGATCATGATGAGCAGGCTCCATAGTGTTCCAAGAACAGCGACGGAAACAACGGTTGATTTAACAAATTCAAGCACCAGGGCGATTAGCACCGCTGGGAAAAGCAACTCAGCTGGGCTGAATCGAACATCTACGTAGTCGCGTACGAATCGACGCTGTGGACCTTTGTCACGCGGACCGAGATACTTTTCGTCGCCCGAAAGTTGACCGGCACGGTATTCGGCACGCCTTGCAGCAGCGGCCTGACGTTCGGCGGCAAGTGCTTCTTTAGAGCGATCGCCAACTAGCGGTTTACGATTAGCTGCTTCACGCGCTGCACGCTTGGGGGTCGGACGACCCTTGCCTCTGGTTGAAGTTTCTTCAGATTTCTCGGCCATTACTTACCTTGTCTTTACGATTTCGAACTTAAGATTACCTTCATGAAGCATTTCGTATTGCCAACCCAGCTCACTGACGACTTGGTCAAGCAGGTGAATACCAACATCGAAGATGGCTTCGCCAACAATGTGTCTAGGCTGTGCACGCTGGTGCGCATTCCAGGTATTGCATGGGAGTCGTTCGACGCGGCCAACCTGCAGGCTAGCGCAGAGGCAGTTCAGGCACTGTTCGAGTCAACCGGGGTTTTTGACTCGGTTGAGATTGTTCGCGCGAAGAAAGAGGGATCGGAAGATTTCGGTTCACCGGCAATTCTTGCCAGTCGCGCAGCCAAAAATGGCAAACCGCACATTCTGCTTTACGCCCACCACGATGTTCAGCCGCCAGGTGATGCTGAGAAGTGGCTAACTCCAAGCTTTGAACCAACCCTCAAGGATGGCCGCATTTACGGCCGTGGAGCTGCCGATGACAAGGCCGGCATTGTCACCCACCTCGCCGCCATTGAAACCCTCAAAAATGTAGCTGGAGAGGACTTCGACCTCGGGCTTTCGCTATTCATTGAGGGGGAAGAAGAGGCCGGATCCCTTTCTTTCCGCAATTTCCTTGAGGATAACCGTGCGGCTTTGGCGGCGGATGCCATCGTTGTGGCTGACTCTGGCAACTTCACCACCGAGATTCCCGCACTGACCACCACGCTTCGAGGACTGGCCGGGCTGGTTTTTGAGGTGCAGACCCTCGATCACGCGCTCCACAGCGGCATGTTCGGGGGAGCAGTGCCCGACGCCATGACCGCAATGCTCAAGATCTTGGCCAGTTTTCACGATGAAAAGGGCTCGGTAGCCGTTGAAGGTCTAAAAACCTACGAATCCATGGAATTACCTTACGATGAGGCCGTTTTGCGCGAAGAATCTGGCCTTTTGGACGGGGTTTCGACGATTGGGCAAGGTTCGCTACTCTCTAGAGTTTGGGGGCAACCCGCCCTCACCGTGATTGGCCTAGACGCTGTTCCGGTCGCTTTGGCCTCGAACACGCTCCAACCGGCCATAAATGCCTCAATTAGCCTCCGTTTAGCCCCTGGCGATGACCCAATTTCGGCTCTCGAGGCCCTAAAACGCCACATTTTGGCACATGCGCCTTGGGGTGCCAAGGTCACCTTCAAAGAGGTGCAAACCGGCAAGCCATTCGCGGCCGACACGCAGGGATGGGCTGCCCAGCTGGCCAAACAGGCTCTAGCCAAGGCTTTTGCCCGAGAATCGGTCGAAATGGGCATCGGAGGCAGCATTCCGTTCATCGCCGACCTAGTCGAGGTCTTCCCAGGTGCCCAAATCCTGGTAACCGGCGTGGAAGATCCAGATTCTAGAGCCCACAGCCCTAACGAGTCGGTTCACCTGGAGTCGCTGAAGCGCGCTATGGCAGCCGAAGCCCTGCTCTTGCTAGGTGCAAACGACTCAAGTCTTCAGGCTTAGCGGTAAACTTAATAGGTTCGAAGGAGCAAAAATGACTGACACAATGACCCACGGTGTAACCCTTACCGACACCGCACGCGACAAGGTAAAGGGCCTGCTAACCGCTGAAGGCCGCGATGACCTGCGCCTGCGCATCGAAGTGAAGACTGGCGGTTGCTCTGGCTTCATTTACCAGCTATTTTTCGATGAAACGCTAGCCGAAACCGACGCAATTCGCGATTTTGACGGTGTAGAAGTTGTGGTTGATTACCGCAGCGTTCCTTACCTAGACGGCGCCTCGATCGACTTCGAAGACTCTATTGCCAAACAGGGTTTCACCATTGACAACCCGAACGCCCAGAGCACCTGTGCCTGCGGCGATTCATTCAGTTAAAACCCAATAAATCCAACCTTTTTAGGCGTTTTGGCCAGTCCAGACAACGCCCGAAGCGTAGGATGGACTTGTACGAACCATAGAAGGATCGATCTTGCTTTCCAAGCGAATTGCTCGCCTTGTCGCGATTCCTGCCATGACAGTTTTGGCGCTCACTCTCACCGGTTGCGCGCAGCTGAGTGACTTCGCAGAAGTCCTCAAAGATGCCGGACCAGGTCTGCTGCCAAAAGAGTCAACCAACGCAACCAACCACACCGAAACCATCACCAACCTTTGGGTAAGCTCATGGGCAATTCTGTGGGGCGTAGGCATCATCGCCTGGGGTCTGATGTTCTGGGCAATCATTGTCTACCGTCGTCGCAAGGGTGAGACCAAGGTTCCACCGCAGCTGCGCTACAACAACCCGATCGAGACTCTCTTTACGGTTGTACCACTGATCTTGGTGGCAGGTTTCTTCGCATTCACCGCTAAGGCCATGGGTGAAATCGAGGCTCCATATGCAGCCGGCACCAACTTCACCAAGGTTGATGCCATCGGTAAGCAGTGGGCTTGGGACTTCAGTTACACCGACTCGAACGTGCACGAGATTGGCATTCAGGCCCAGTACGCCGGGGGGGACTCTAAGTTCGACTCGAAGACTCTTCCTACTCTTTGGCTTGAAGACGGTGTTCCAGTAGAGATTCATCTTCACGCTCGCGACGTAATTCACTCTTTCTGGGTAATCGACTGGCTATACAAAAAAGACGTTATTCCAGGTAAAGACAACAACTACATTCGCGTCACTCCACACATCACTGACGGGTCAAAAGACCAGACCTTCCAAGGTAAGTGTGCAGAGCTTTGTGGAGAGTACCACTCACTGATGTTGTTCCAGGTACGCGTGGTCTCGAGTGACCTGTACCAGAAGCACATCGCAGAACTTCAAGCTGATCCAAACACCCAGGGTGTTCTCGACTACAGCAATGACCGCAACACCAACCTGCCTGGGGATAACACTCAAGGTTCTGGAGGAGAGGACAACTAATGGCTACTGCACCAGCACAAAACGGCAAGAAGTCAAAGGGTCGCATCCTGGTTGACTGGCTAACCACAACCGACCACAAGAAGATCGGTTACCTCTACCTCATCACCTCAATCGTGTACTTCATGATTGCCGGTGTTATGGCGTTGATCATGCGTGCTCAGCTCACCCTGCCTGGCCTGACCGTCGTTGGTTCAAAAGAACAGTACAACCAGCTATTCACAATGCACGGCACCATCATGCTTCTGATGTTCGCGACCCCGCTGTTTTCAGCTTTCGCAAACATTCTGATGCCGGTTCAGATCGGTGCTCCTGACGTTGCCTTCCCACGTCTGAACGCAATCGCTTACTGGTTTTATTTCTTCGGTTCGTTCGTTGCCGTAGCCGGATTCTTCACCCCGCAGGGTGCGGCTTCGTTCGGTTGGTTCGCCTACGCACCACTATCGAGCGAAACCTTCTCGCCTGGCATCGGAGGAGACCTATGGGTCTTTGGTCTGGCACTTAGCGGTTTCGGTTCGATCATGGGTGCCGTGAACTTCATCACCACCATCATCACTTTGCGTGCGCCAGGCATGACCATGTTCCGCATGCCGGTATTCACCTGGAACACTCTGATCACCTCGATCTTGGTCGTCATGATCTTCCCGCCGCTAGCCGCTGCGCTGTTTGCACTCGGTGCTGATCGTCGTTTCGGTGCTCACATCCTCGACCCAGCCAACGGTGGGCCAATGCTTTGGCAACACCTGTTCTGGTTCTTCGGCCACCCAGAGGTTTACGTTCTTGCACTCCCGTTCTTCGGAATCATCTCGGAAATCTTCCCGGTCTTCAGCCGCAAGCCAATCTTTGGTTACAAGACCCTGATTTACGCAACCATCGCGATTGCTGCTCTTTCGATGACCGTTTGGGCTCACCACATGTACGTCACCGGTCAGGTTTTGCTTCCGTTCTTCGCGTTTGCAACCATGCTGATCGCGGTGCCAACCGGTGTGAAGGTATTCAACTGGATCGGAACGATGTGGCGTGGCCAGATCACCTTCGAGACACCGATGATTTTCGCAATCGGCTTCTTGACCACCTTCATCTTCGGTGGTTTGACCGGTGTCATCCTGGCTTCACCAACGCTTGACTTCCACCTGTCGGATAGCTACTTCGTTGTCGCACACTTCCACTACGTTGTGTTCGGTACCGTGGTGTTCGCGATGTTCGCCGGTATTTACTTCTGGTACCCAAAGATGACCGGAAAGCTCCTGAACGAGAAGCTCGGCAAGATTCACTTCTGGCTGCTCTTCATTGGTTTCCACACGACCTTCTTGGTTCAACACTGGTTGGGCATCATCGGCATGCCGCGTCGTTATGCAACTTACCTGCCACAAGATAACTTCACTTCCATGAACGTGATCTCATCTGCCGGTGCCGCTATCCTCGCTGTGTCGATGATTCCGTTCCTCTGGAACGTTTACATCACCCACAAGAAGGGTGAGCGCACCACGCTAAATGACCCATGGGGTTATGGCCGTTCGTTGGAGTGGGCAACCGCTTCACCGTTCCCACGCCACAACTTCACTTCGATTCCACGAGTTCGCTCGGAGTCACCTGCATTTGACCTAAACCACCCAGAGTTTGCTGCCCCTGCAGCAAAGCCAGCGGTTGCAGAGAAGAAGGGCTAATCGATGAAGACTAACGCGAGACTATTCTGGTTGTTGACCGTTTTCTACCTGGTTGCTGCTGGCATTTACTTCTACATGACCTCACTGGCTTACAACGGTAAGTTCGAAGTCATTGGTTCTGCTGCCATCGCCATGTTGGCAGTCATGACCGGTTTCATTGCCTTTTATCTAGAGAAGTCTGCACGCGCACAAGGTGGCGTGGCACCAGAAGACAACGAGGCCGCGAAGATTGAAGATGGAGACGCCGAAGTTGGCTTCTTCGCTCCATGGTCTTGGTGGCCTTTCTTCTTGGGTCTATTCGGCTCGATCGTTTTCGCTTCGCTTGCTGTTGGCTGGTGGCTAACCATCATTGGTATTCCACTGGGTCTGATCGCCGTTATCGGCTTTGTCTTCGAACACAGCCGTGGCGAGTGGGCTCACTAGGAGCAATCAAGAAAATGGCCTCAGCTTCGGCTGAGGTTTTTTCTTAACCAGGTATTCGTCTGGCTTGGTTTTGTGAATCGCAGCACAGGCACCGAGGCCGTGGCGACCAACTGTTCGAATGAAGCGCGACGTTCAGCGAAGGTGCTCCAGGCCCAAAGCACAATGTTTTTCTCGCGGTTAGGCGTGAACAGATATTTCCACTCTTCACGATTTCCGTTCCAAAGTTCTTGTCTGGTAAGCATGCGACGAAGGGTTCTGCGAATAACCCGCACCATGATTGTGAACCTCGAGTAGTCGAGCAAGATTATTGCATCAGCACGAGCCAAAATAACGTCTCGCACCACACTGTAGTTGCCGTCGATGACCCAAGTTTCTCTCTCACAATAGCTTTGAACCTTAGCTCGGAATTCTTCGGTGGGCAGGGGAGTCCAGTTCGGTTGATGGTAGATCGAATCTAGCTCGAGATGCGTCATTGCTCGACTTGCACTCAGTGCATTGGCCAGTGTGCTCTTGCCTGCACCTGAAGTGCCAAGAATGTAAATGCGGTTCATCGTTTAAAGACTAACGCCCACCGATTTCTCGATGGGCGTTGGGTCTGAAAAGAACTAGTGAAGTTCTTTGTGGTTGTGTGCAGCTTCAAGTTCGATTGCGTTTACCGGAGTAACACGGTCTTCGAAGTAGAAGCGTGAGATTGCAGAACGAATACGTGAGCGTACCGTGATCTTGCCGCGAGCATTTGGTCGCGCAAGAACCGGAGCGTGGTCTTCGAAGTCGATGAGCTTCCATGCGGTGTACTCATCCACTGGCTCGTGAACCTCGATGTACTCACCGTGCGGCATGCGAACGATGCGACCCGATTCACGGCCGTGAAGCACGATCTCGCGGTCTTTACGCTGCAATGACAAGCAGGTTCGCTTGGTGATGATGTATCCAAGAATCGGAAGCACAATCAGCGAAATCTGCAGGGTGGTTAGCACCTGGTTTAGCGACAGGTGGAACTGCGTTGCGAGCAAGTCAGTTGAGGCACCAGCCCAGAGCACTGCGTAGAAGGTCATTCCAGCAACACCGATTGCGGTTCGAGTCGGAGTATTGCGTGGACGGTCGAGCACGTGGTGTTCACGCTTGTCGCCGGTTACCCAGGCTTCGAAGAATGGGTAAAGAGCAACTAGCGCCAAGAACACCAGCGACACAATCAGTGGCAACAGAACGTTCATCGAGAGCGTTGCGCCACCGATTACAAACTCAAGGTGAGTTGGGGTCAAACGAAGTGCGCCATCAAGCCAACCGATGTACCAGTCAGGCTGAGTACCAGCCGAAACAGGGGATGGGTCGTAGCTGCCGTAGTTCCAAACCGGGTTGATGGTCACGTTGGCAGCAACCAACATGATCACACCGAACACGATAAAGAAGAAGCCTCCAGCCTTAGCCACGTAAACAGGCATCAGTGGGTAACCAACCACGTTGTCGTCGCGGCGACCTGGGCCTGAGTAGTGGGTGTGCTTGTGAATAACCACCATGAAAAGGTGAACCGCCACGAAGACCAAGATCAGTGCAGGCACAATCATGATGTGCAAGCTATAGAGGCGACCAACAATGCTTTCGCCAGGGAACTCTCCGCCGAATAGCAGCGATGAAACGTAAGGGCCAATCCATGGAATCGCCTTGATCATTCCGTCAATGATTCGCAGACCGTTACCCGATAGCAGGTCGTCTGGAAGTGAGTAACCGGTAAAACCGCCGGCCATGCCCAAGATAAACAGCATGAAACCAACTACCCAGTTGATCTCGCGAGGCTTGCGGAATGCGCCGGTGAAGAACACGCGCATCATGTGCAAACCAGCGGCTGCTACGAATAGCAGAGCAGCCCAGTGGTGAACCTGACGGAACAGCAGACCGCCACGAACCTCAAACGAAAGCTGCAGAGTCGACGCATATGCCGCTGACATCTGTGCACCCTTTAGTGGACCATAGGCTCCGTCGTAGATGAGCTGAGTCATCGATGGCTGGAACCAGAAGGTCAAGAAGGTGCCCGACATCAGCAGCACGATGAATGAGTAAAGTGCTACTTCACCGAGCATGAATGACCAGTGGTCAGGGAAGATCTTGCGACCGAATTCCTTGAGAATGCCAGCTACACCGACGCGCTCGTCTAGGTAGTTAGCGGTTCCGGCTAGGAAGCCACCTTTTTTCTTTGTGTTGGCGGTGGTGCTCATTTGTTTAGACGCCCCCAGAAGCTAGGTCCGACAGGTTCTTGGAAGTCCTGGTCAGCAACCAGGTAACCCTCAGTGTCAACCGAAATCTTCAGCTGAGGTAGTGCGTGCGAGGCCGGGCCAAAGACAACTTCACAGTCATTGGTGATGTCGAAGGTTGACTGGTGGCAAGGGCAAAGCAGGTGGTGAGTGTGCTGTTCGTAGAGAGCAACTGGGCAACCAACGTGAGTACAGATCTTTGAGTAAGCAACGATGCCGTCGTAACCCCAAGCCTTTTCGCGGTCGCTCTTGATGTCGGCTGGGTCAAGGCGAACCAAAAGCACAGCAGCCTTGGCCTTCTTGTCCATGTCGATGAAACCGTGCTCATCTTTCATTGCCTCTAGCGGAGGAATGACGTGGAA
>CAWULM010000020.1:0-10213 GCA_963923635.1 uncultured Micrococcales bacterium
ATTGTCTTCCGGTAACAAGGAATCTGGATTGGTGCGCTGAATGGTAAGCCCCAAGTACTCCCCAGCCAAATCATCAAGCGAGTAACCACGTCGAACGGGATTCAATAGATAAGCAACCAACAATGGGTCAGCTTCCAGGCCTTTGAGTGAAACTCCGTGTCCCAGCAAGTGGCGAATGACCGCCTTCGAGTCGAAGATCACCTTTTTTGTTGCGCCGTCTTCTAGCCAGGCAACAATTGCAGAACGGTTCGAGTCATCGACCGCAACCGCAACCTTGTTCTCACGGTTCGCCAGTGCGATTTGCACGATGCCTGAAGGTGCAAAGCCCAGGCTGCAACCGACAGTCGTCCCTTGAAACTGCTTTAGCGCGTCGGCCCACGTCACAGAGCTCGTTTCTGGAATGTGCCAAACCTCTACCGGTGCCACAACCGATTCTTCGACCTCGGTGCTTCCTTCGGCGTGCGTTCCAGGTATGACACCTAGGCGCAAAACGCGTTCGGTTAGCGAGCGGAACTGAAGCTTCGCGAATGTTTCTTTTACTTTGGCGGCGTCAACGCCTTTGAGCTCTAGGTCGTGCAGGCTCATGTCTAACTTCATGTCACGAACCAAGCGGTTGAGTTTGCGGTTGCGCACGGCCTCTTCGCGGTTCTCCCGTAGACTCTCGCCAACCTTGCCGCCGATTTCGTGAGCGTTCTCGAGAATCGCGTCGAGAGAACCATACTGTTGCAGCCACTTCGCTGCTGTTTTGGGCCCAACTCCTGGAACACCCGGAAGATTGTCTGATGTCTCTCCCACCAGTGCGGCCATATCTGGATACTGAGCTGCGTGAATGCCGTACTTCTCAACCACTGCTGCGTCGTCCATGCGGGCGAGGTTCAAAACGCCTTTCACCGGATAAAGAACTGTTGTGTCTTCGGAGATCAGCTGGAAGGTGTCTCGATCGCCACTGACTACGAATACCTTAAAACCTTCGTCGTCACCGCGTTTTGACAGCGTGGCAATAATGTCGTCGGCCTCAAAGTCATCGACAGTAATCCATTTCACCTGCATGGCATCAAGTGCCATCTGAATCAGTTCGGTCTGTCCGTTGAACTCTGGTGGCGTCTCACCTCGGGTGCCTTTGTAAGCGGGGTAAAGCTTAGTGCGGAATGACTCGCGTGAAAGATCGAAGGCAACTGCCAGGTGGGTTGGTTTTTCGGCATTGAGCAGGTTCAAGAGCATTGAGATGAACCCGTGCACCGCATTGGTGGCCTGACCCGCCGACGTCTTGAAGGAATCTGGGCTCAGAGCGTAGAACGCACGGAAGGCCAGCGAGTGGCCATCGATAAGCATCAAGGTAGGCTTGGCATTAGCGTTCATGAGGTAAGCCTACTTGCTGCAGGGAGTCGAAAATGAGTGAAGACATCAAGATGTCAGACGCCGCCAAGGCGCTTCTAGCAACCCGCGACCTCGGCGAGCTCGCCGAGAAAATGGGCATCAAACTTCTTGAGCTGAGCGCCGAGCAAACCGTTGCCACCATGCCCGTCGATGGCAACCGCCAACCACTCGGACTACTGCACGGTGGTGCCTACGTGGTTCTGGGTGAAACCCTGGGATCGATTTCGGCAAACGTTTGGGCGTACACGCTGGGCAAGTTCGCAGTTGGCATCGAGGTCAGCGCGTCTCACACAAAGTCGGCAACTGCAGGCGTAGTGACTGCCACCTGCACTGCACAAAATCTAGGTAGGACGCTCACTCTTCATGAAATCGTAGTTCGAGATGAAAACGGTGATCGCCTCTCGACTGTACGCATCACCAACCTGCTGCGCGAAAAGCGCTAAGCCGTAGGTTTGTCTGAAAGCTGCTCGATTACCGTTTTGGCAACCTGTGCCATGGTCAGGCGACGATCCATCGAAGATTTCTGAATCCAGCGGAAAGCCTCAGGTTCATCCGGCACTAGCTTTCTCGAAATCAGAAGACCCTTGGCACGATCAACGAGTTTGCGCGTTTCTAGACGCTCAGCCAAATCTGCAATTTCATTCTCAAGCGCGTGAATCTGTGCGTGACGGCTCAGTGCGATTTCAATCGCGGGCAGTAAATCGCTCGGTGAGAACGGCTTCACCACGTAGGCCATAGCGCCAGCCTCGGCGGCACGTTCGACAAGTTCGGTCTGGCTGAAGGCAGTTAGAAGTACAACGGGAATCTTCATTTTGAAGATCTGTTCAGCCGCGGTGATGCCATCCATGTTTGGCATCTTTATGTCCATAACCACCAGGTCAGGCTTGTGCTCGGTGGCTAGTGCAATGGCCTGCTCGCCGTCAGCGGCCTCTGCCACCACATCAAACCCAGACTCGCGCAGCGACTCGACGATGTCGAGACGAATGATGGCCTCGTCTTCTGCGACTAGAACCCTACGAGCACTGCTATCTGCCATGCCCCAACTTTATAGGACTCAACGGGAATTCGCCCCATACATTTTCAAGTAAACTGGTTGAGCCTAGCCGGAATGGCGGAACGGTAGACGCGGAGCACTCAAAATGCTTTGTTCGAAAGGACGTGTGGGTTCGAATCCCACTTCCGGCACCAAATGAAAAGACCCAGGAACTCTCCTGGGTCTTTTCACTACTTGCGTCCGTAGCCCTTGACTACTTCGTTGACGGCATCGCCGACACGGTGAACGCGCAGCGAGTTGGTCGAGCCTGGGATGCCAGGCGGGGTTCCAGCTACGACTACCACCTCGTCGCCAACCTCGCACAGGCCTTCGCGAAGCACGATCTCATCGACCTGGTGCATCATTTCGTCGGTGTGGGTCACAGGGCCGACCAAGAAGGTCTTGGCACCCCATGAAAGAGCCAAGCGGTTGCGAGTCTCTTCTTTAGGGGTGAAGGCCAATAGTGGAACCGAAGAACGTAGTCGGCTGACTCGGCGAAGCGAATCTCCGCTTTCGGTGAATACACATACGTACTTCGAACCTAGAAGTTCAGCGATTTCAACAGCGGCCAGAGACACGGCACCGGAGTGGGTGTGTGGTCTGGTGCCAAGCGGTGGAATTCGGTTTAGACCGTTGTCCTCGGTTGATTCGATGATGCGAGCCATGGTGGTTACGGTCTCGACAGGCCACTTGCCAACCGAGGTCTCCCCCGAAAGCATTACTGCGTCAGCGCCATCGAGAATCGCGTTTGCAACGTCGCTAGCTTCAGCGCGAGTTGGGCGTGGGTTATCGATCATCGACTCAAGCATTTGAGTTGCCACAATAACTGGCTTAGCCCAACGACGGCTGAGTTCAACGGCACGCTTCTGAACAAGTGGAACCTGCTCTAGTGGCAGCTCAACGCCAAGGTCGCCACGTGCAACCATGACGGCGTCGAAGGCATCGATGATTTCTTCGAGAGCATCTACTGCCTGCGGCTTCTCAACCTTTGCAATAACCGGTAAGAACTTGCCTTCTTCTTTCATGATCTCGTGTACGCGAACGATGTCGGATGAGTTGCGAACAAAGCTAAGCGCGATCATGTCTACGCCTAGACGAATTCCCCAGCGAAGGTCTTCTTCGTCTTTGTCAGAAAGCGCAGGAACGTTTACTGCAACACCAGGAAGGTTGATGCCTTTGTTGTTGCTAACTGGGCCTGGAACTTCAACCACAGTGGTGACGGTAGTTTCGGTTACGTCAGTAGCGCGCAGGCCAACCTTTCCATCGTCGATTAGAAGAACGTCGCCGACCTTCACGTCTTGCGGTAAACCCTTGAAGGTGGTGCCGCAGATGTTAACGTCACCCTCAACTTCCTCGACGGTGATCTTGAAGGTTGCACCTTTTTCAAGCATGACCGGACCATTGGCGAAACGTCCGAGGCGAATCTTTGGCCCTTGAAGGTCAACTAGTACGCCAACAGCCTTGCCTGAGTCGGCAGCGGCCTGACGCACATTCTTGTAAACACCTTCGTGCACGTCATAGCTGCCGTGGCTTAGGTTCATTCGGGCGACGTCTACTCCGGCTTCGATAATTGCGCGGATTGACTCATAGCTAGAAGTCGCTGGACCAAGGGTCGCGACAATCTTTGCTCGTCTCATTTTTTCCTCTTCTAGTTCGTTGCGCGATTACGCGTGCAACGGTTTGTCGGTCGGTTTCACCGGAGCTGGTAGCTCGGTTGCGCCTTCCAAGTATTTGTCGATTGCAGCTGCTGCGGCTCGCCCTTCGGCGATTGCCCAGACGATCAGTGACTGTCCTCGACCAGCGTCGCCGGCTACGAAAACTCCGTCAACATTTGTTGCCCAGTTAGCGTCGCGAGCGATGTTTGAACCCGCTTCTTCGACACCCATTTGAGTATTGAGGTGCTCAGTTTCAGGCCCAGTAAAGCCTAAGGCAAGAAGTACCAAGTCGGCAGGAATGACGGTCTCAGTGCCAGCCTTTGGTCGGCGAGAGCCATCGACGATTTCAGTCTCGGCAACCTTTACACCGGTCACCTTGCCGTTTTCACCGACGAATTCCACGGTGGAGGCTAAGTACTTGCGTTCGCCGAACTCTTCATGAGCGCTGGCAACTTCAAACAGCGTTGGGAAGGTTGGCCATGGAGACCCGGCTGGGCGCTCACTCGGAGGCTGCTTGCCGATCGCAAGCGTGGTTACCGAAGCTGCACCCTGGCGAGTTGCTGTGCCCAGGCAGTCAGCGCCGGTGTCGCCGCCTCCGAGGATGATTACGTTTTTGCCTGCTGCATTGATTTGGTCGCTAACTTCGATACCCGAAACAACACGATTGGCTTGGGTTAGGTAGTCCATTGCGAAGTGAACACCATCTAACTGACGGCCAGCGATTTGAAGATCACGAGGCTTGGTTGCTCCGGTTGCGATAAGTACCGCGTCGTAACGGCTCTTGAGCTCATCCCAGGTAAGGTCACGGCCGATTTCGACCGACGTGCGGAAGCGAGTTCCCTCTTCTTCCATTTGCTTCAGACGGCGTTCGAGGTGGACTTTTTCCATTTTGAAATCTGGGATTCCGTAACGCAGGAGCCCGCCGATTTTGTCGTCGCGTTCGTAGACGGCGACAGTGTGCCCGGCGCGAGTGAGTTGCTGTGCGGCTGCAAGACCTGCAGGCCCGGAACCAACTACGGCAACAGTCTTGCTGGTGAGGCGTTCTGGAGCGTGTGGCTGGACATAACCCTTGTCAAAAGCTTCGTCGATAATCGAAACTTCGATTTCCTTAATGGTGACTGCCGGTTGGTTAATGCCTAGAACACAGGCGCTTTCACATGGAGCTGGGCAGAGTCGACCGGTGAACTCTGGGAAGTTGTTGGTTTTGTGCAGACGCTCAATGGCCTGCTTAGCATCTTCACGCCAAACCAGGTCATTCCATTCGGGAATCAGGTTTCCTAGCGGGCAGCCGTGGTGGCAGAACGGAACTCCGCAGTCCATGCAGCGTGAGGCCTGCTGTGTGACAACTCCCTTATCGCGCTTTTCGTAGACCTCTTTCCAGTCCATGATTCGCACTGGAACAGGACGACGAGCTGCAGTTTCGCGCTCGGTTACTTTTAGGAATCCTTTTGGATCAGCCATTGGTAACCTCCAAGATGCGCTTCCATGTTTCTTCGTTGTCAGGGTCTTGTCCATCGGCCACGGCCTTGGCGCGAATTTCAAGCACGTTGGCGTAATCGCGAGGGATTAGTGCGGTGAAGTGCGAGATTTGGTTCTCGAAGTCGGCCAACAAACGTTGGGCAAGCAACGAACCAGTGTGAGCCACGTGTGCGTCAAGTAGTTCTTTCAACTGAGCGACTTGTGAGTCGGTCAGTTTCTCTAGTCGAATTTCGCCAGCCTGCAGTGCTTCTTGGTTCACGTGATCTGCGCGTAGGTTGTGAACGAGTGCCACACCACCAGACATTCCAGCGGCTAGGTTGCGACCGGTCTTACCGAGGATGACTGCCACACCTCCGGTCATGTACTCGAGAGCGTGGTCTCCCACTCCCTCAACGACAGCAGTAGCACCAGAGTTGCGAACCAGGAATCGTTCTCCCACGATGCCTCTAAGGTAAATCTGACCTGAAGTCGCACCGTAGCCGATTACGTTGCCGGCAATGATGTTTTGCTCAGCAGCGTAGGCTGATCCTCGATCTGGGAAGACGCTGATTACACCACCAGATAAACCCTTGCCAACGTAGTCGTTCGCGTCACCTTCTAGGGCGAGCGAAATGCCGCGTGGAACGAAGGCGCCGAAAGACTGGCCAGCTGCGCCACGAAGGCGAATGTCGATGGTTGCCTCTGGCAATCCTTCGGCACCGAAGCGCTTCGTGACTTCGTTACCGAGAACTGTTGCCACGGCCTGATCTACGTTCGTGATTGGAAGCTCGATGGTTACCGCGCGCGCGTCTTCAAGTGCTGGTTTAGCAAGTTCGAGAAGTTTGAAGTCGAAGTGTTTTTCGAGTTCGTGGTCTTGAGTGTCTAGTTGGCGACGTGCCGAGTTGGCAGGCAATGCAGGGCCAGCAAGAATTGGGCTCAGGTCAAGACCATCGGCCTTCCAGTGTGACATTGCTCGGTTAACATCCAGAACCTCGGCGTGCCCGATGGCTTCGTTGAGTGTGCGGAAGCCAAGCTTCGCCAAGTACTCGCGAACCTCAGTTGCGATGAAGGTAAAGAAGTTCTCTACGAACTCAGGTTGACCAGTGAATCGTTCTCGCAGAACAGGATTCTGAGTTGCAACACCAACCGGGCAGGTGTCTAGGTGACAAACTCGCATCATGATGCAGCCAGAAACAACTAGCGGGGCTGTTGCGAAACCAAATTCTTCTGCACCGAGAAGTGCAGCAATAATCACGTCACGACCGGTCTTCATTTGTCCGTCGACCTGAACGGTAACGCGACTGCGAAGTCCGTTAAGAGCAAGCGTTTGCTGGGTTTCGGCTAGCCCGAGTTCCCAAGGGGTTCCTGCATGCTTTAGCGAGTTAAGCGGTGATGCGCCGGTTCCACCGTCGTGCCCTGAAACCAGGATGACGTCCGCCTTCGCCTTGGCGACACCCGATGCAACCGTTCCAATTCCCACTTGGCTTACCAATTTGACGTGGACGCGAGCCTCACGGTTTGCACGCTTTAGGTCGAAGATCAACTGCTTTAGGTCTTCAATTGAATAGATGTCGTGGTGAGGCGGTGGAGAAATCAAACCAACACCAGCGGTAGCGTGACGCGTGCGAGCGACCCAAGGGTAAACCTTGTTTGGTGGAAGCTGGCCACCTTCACCAGGCTTGGCTCCCTGTGCCATTTTGATCTGGATGTCGTCAGCGTGAGTCAGGTACATCGAAGTAACGCCAAAGCGACCTGACGCAACCTGTTTAATGCTGCTACGGCGTTCTGGGTCTAGCAGGCGCTCTAGGTCTTCGCCACCTTCTCCGGTGTTTGATTTAGCACCGAGACGGTTCATGGCGATGGCTAGTGTCTCGTGTGCTTCTTTTGAAATGGAACCGTATGACATGGCGCCGGTTGAGAAACGCTTAACGATCTCGCTCACCGGTTCAACTTCTTCGATTGGAAGTGCAGGCCGCATACCCTCGCGAAGCATGAACAGTCCGCGCAGAGTCATCAGGTTCTCAGATTGGTCGTCGACCAACTTGGTGTATTCCTTGAAGACTTCGTACTGCTTAGTGCGAGTGGAGTGTTGGAGCTTGAATACAGTCTCTGGGTTGAAGAGGTGTGGTGCGCCATCGCGACGCCACTGGTACTCTCCCCCGCTCTCCAGCGCGGTGTGAGGGTTAGTGGCACGCTCCAGTGGGTAAGCCTTTGCGTGACGTGCCATTACCTCGTCGTGAATTACTTCGATGCCGATTCCGCCAAGTTGGCTGACTGTTCCGGTGAAGTAGGTATCTACGAATTCTTGACTCAAACCAATGGCTTCGAAGACTTGGGCTCCTGAATAGGATGCGACGGTGGAGATGCCCATCTTCGACATGATCTTTAGTACACCCTTACCGAGTGCCTTGATCAGATTCTTTTGAGCCTTCTCTACCGTGAGACCAGCTAATGTTCCGTTTCGAACCATCTGTTCGCACGATTCCATTGCTAGGTATGGGTTGATGGCGGCTGCACCGTAACCGATGAGTAGTGCAACGTGGTGCACCTCGCGTACGTCTCCTGCTTCAACAACTAAACCAACACGTGTGCGGTTACCGGTGCGAATCAAGTGATGATGTACTGCTGAGGTGAGCAGCAATGAAGGAATAGGTGCTGAATCACGATTGCTGTCTCGGTCGCTCAAGATTAGATAGGTAACCTCATCTGCTAGCGCTTCATCAACTTCTGAGAAGATTTCGCGAATGCGTGATGCAAGTTCTTCGGCTCCACCTTCGTGTCGGTAAAGACCCTTGATGGTTCGCGCCTTGCCATACTCAGGCATTGCTTTGATGTGCTGTATTTTGGCGAGCTCATCGTTGCTGATCACCGGGAAAGATAGCGAGATCTGCTTCGCGTGCTCTGGAGTGGCGGTGAGTAGGTTGCGTTCAGGGCCAAGACCAGTAGCAAGCGAGGTTACGATCTCTTCGCGGATGCTGTCTAGCGGTGGGTTGGTAACCTGCGCGAATTGCTGCACGAAGTAGTCGAACAGAAGTCTTGCGCGATCGGCAAGCGCGGCGATTGGGGTGTCGCTACCCATGGCGCCTAGCGGTTCAGCTCCAGTTTTCGCCATTGGTGCGAGCATGATCTTTAGATCTTCTTCGGTGTAGCCGAATGTGCGCTGGCGACGGTTCACTGAAGCCGCGGTGTGAGCGATGTGCTCGCGCTCTGGAAGTTCTTCAAGCTTGAGGCTGTGTTCGGTAACCCATTCACCCCAAGGCTCTAGGTTGGCGACGCTTTGCTTGATTTCGTCGTCTTCGATCAGGCGGCCGTTCTTAGTGTCTGCCAAAAACATCTTGCCCGGCTGCAGGCGGCCTTTGCGCACAACCTTTGACGGGTCAATGTTTGCGACACCAATTTCAGAAGCCAAGATGACCAAGCCATCCTCGGTGACCAAGAATCGACCCGGACGAAGGCCGTTGCGGTCGAGCGTTGCTCCGACGAGGTCACCGTCGGTGAAGATTACTGCTGCAGGGCCATCCCACGGTTCCATCAGCATGGAGTGGTATTCATAGAAGTCGCGACGCGCTGGATCGATGTCGAGTTGCTTTTCCCAAGCTTCAGGAATCATCATCATCATTGCGTGTGGAAGTGAACGACCCGACAGATAAAGAAGTTCGAGCACTTCATCGAATGAGGCGGAGTCGGAACCACCCGGCGTAATGATTGGGAGCAGTTCTTTTAGATCACCGAGGGCTTCTGACTGCAGCTGCGATGACCGCGCTGCCATCCAGTTGCGGTTTCCCTTGATGGTGTTGATCTCACCGTTGTGCGCAATCATCCTGAATGGGTGTGCCAATGGCCAAGATGGGAACGTGTTGGTGCTGAAACGTGAGTGAACCAACGCCAAGGTCGACTCGAACATAGGGTTGCTGAGGTCTGGATAGAACGGCTCAAGTTGCAATGTGGTGAGCATGCCCTTGTAAACGATTGTTCGAGACGAAAGCGACGGGTGGTAGACACCGTAGCGCTTTTCAGAGAGCTTGCGCAGACGGAAAAGTTTGCGCTCTAGTTCGAGTCCGACCGTGCCGTTGCCGTTAATGAAGACTTGTTCAATGACTGGCATTGCCTCGCGAGCAAGGTCACCAAGCACCTCTGGCTTCACAGGCACTTCGCGCCAAGCGATTACTTGCAAACCGAGATCGATTGCCAGTTGTTCGAAGTTGCTGTGGAAACCCACGGTCTCATCTGCGTCGGCGATAAAGACCAAACCCGCACCATAGGTGCCAAGTTTAGGTAGATCGGCGATTACAGAGGAGAAGAATGCGTGCGGGAGTTGCGTGAGAATTCCGGCGCCATCGCCAGTGCCGGCATCTGAACCCACAGCACCACGGTGCTCAAGATTTCTAAGTGCGCTTAGCGCGGTGTCAACGATGTCGTGCCCAGGAGTGCCGCGAAGGGTGGCCACCATGGCGAGGCCACAGGCATCCTTGTCGAACTCGTTTTTATAGAGACCGAATGATTCGGGTGCAGTATTGAAGCGCGCGAAAGACGATGCTGGCACAGGCATGTTGCACTCCAATCAAAAGGAGGGACAACACTGGCCCTTGTTAAAGGTGTAAAAAGGCTACTGCCTGATTTTATTCTATTTTTCGTCTTCGGCTGGGGCTTCTTCGGTTGCATTTTCCGCAGCCATTTGCACGCCCTTTGC
>CAWULM010000021.1:0-9995 GCA_963923635.1 uncultured Micrococcales bacterium
CTACCCGTCGTCGCCTTGGTGAGCCGTTACCTCACCAACAAGCTGATAGGCCGCGAGTCCATCCTTGACCGAAATTCTTTCCACACCCATCGGATGCCCGAAGGTGTCGTATCCGGTATTAGCTACAGTTTCCCGCAGTTATCCCAGAGTCAAGGGCAGGTTACTCACGTGTTACTCACCCGTTCGCCACTAATCCACCGGAGCAAGCTCCAGCTTCATCGTTCGACTTGCATGTGTTAAGCACGCCGCCAGCGTTCGTCCTGAGCCAGGATCAAACTCTCCGATAAAAATGTTTAGCCCAGGTAAACCTGGACAAACTTATCCTCGCGCGAACGCGAGTTGGTTTGATCTGACTAGTTTCGATTGTCTGACAATCTATCTAATCCAAAAGGAATCTCGGCAAAGCTAGAACGAGTTCTAGTTCTGCCAGAGGTTTTTGGCATCGACATTGTGCACACTGTTGAGTTCTCAAAGATCGGATGCGTCTGGGAGCCACACTCTCGTGGTGCCTCCAGAGCAACTTTTCTAACTTATCACAAACTGAACACTTGTCAAATACCGACAGGTGTAGTTTCGATAAATTTTTCGACCACAGAAACCAAAACAAAGGCCCAAAAGCCCCGTTTATTGTTTAGTGATCCGCTGCACTTGAGCCGGCGACCTAATCAGGTTTCGCCAAACTTTGGGCAACGAGTTACAACATTACGGGAAGGTAACGTCGAAGTCAAATCGCTTTGACTAGTTTTCGCGGAAAATTCCAGCGAAAGTTTTCTTGCCGCGGCGAAGCACGGCAAAAGACTCGTGAAGCCAGTCGGTCAGCGTGGCATCCTCGGCTACAACCTTGTAGTTGTTGAGGTAAACGCCTCCCTCGGCAATGGCTCGGCGGGCGGCACTGAGGCTGGCAACTAAACCGGTGTCGACCAAAAGCTGGGCCAGCGAAGCGCCGGTTTGCGCCTTAACGTTCGGCACGGCCAACAGGGCATCGCCCAGGGTTGGCGCATCGAGTTGAGAAAGCTCGCCATTCCCGAACAGTGCCGCCGAGGCATCCACGGCCGCTTGAGCCTGTTCGGCAGAGTGAACCAGGGTGGTGACCTCAAAGGCCAGGCGTTTTTGAGCTGCGCGCAAGTGTGGCGCTGAGGCGGTTTGCTCGGCGAGTTCGTCGATTTCGGCCTTGGTCAAGAAGGTAAAGACCTTTAGGCGGTCGACCACGTCGGCGTCTTCAACATTGAGCCAGAACTGGTAAAACGCGTAAGGAGTGGTCAGGTCGGCATCGAGCCAGACCGCGTTTCCCTCTGATTTGCCGAATTTCTTTCCATCGGAGTTGGTAATCAAAGGAGTGGCGAGGATGTGCGCAGACGCGCCCTCGACCTTGCGAATCAGGTCGGTACCCGAGGTCAGGTTGCCCCACTGGTCACTTCCACCAGTCTGCATGACGCAGTTGTAACGACGGAAAAGCTCTAGAAAGTCGAGTCCCTGAAGAATTTGGTAGCTGAATTCGGTGTAAGAGATTCCGTGCTCAGAGTTCAGGCGGGCGCTAACTGCGTCTTTGGCAAGCATTTTGCCAACGCGGAAGTGCTTTCCGACCTCGCGAAGGAAGTCGATCGCTGAAAGCGGCGCCGTCCAGTCAAGGTTATTCACCAGGCGCGCAGCGTTCTCACCCTGGAAACTCAGGAAACGAGCACCCTGCTTACCTAAGGTCTCTACCCACTCGGCAACGGTCTCTTTTGAGTTCAGCGTGCGCTCGGCGGTCGGGCGTGGGTCTCCTACCAGTCCGGTAGAGCCGCCGATCAAAAGCAGCGGCTTGTGGCCAGCCAACTGAATTCGGCGCATGGTCAGAAGCTGCACCAGGTTGCCAAGGTGAAGTGACTGAGCGGTTGGGTCGAAGCCGCAGTAGTACGTGATCGAGCCACCGGCCAGGGCCTGCTTCAGCTCGGCCTCATCGGTGCTGAGCGCGATTAGGCCTCGCCACTGCAGTTCATCCCAGAGGCTGGCAAAACTCGAGTCGTTGCTCTGCGCGTTCAGTTTGGCTTCAGACATTAGCCCTCCCGCTTGGTCAGAAACTTCTTCAAAGCCGCAATCTGCTCCAGAACACGCGGCAGTGCTGTGCCGGCTGCGCCAGAGCGAGCTCGAATGCTGCCATCCACGGTTAGCACTTCACGAACCTCGGGCGTGAGCTTCGGAGAGATCTTTGCCATTTCGGCGTCTGGAACCTGATGCAACTGCAGGCCATTAGCTTCACAGTAAGAAACCAATGCGCCGGTGATTTCGTGAGCATCACGGAACGGAACCTTCTGCTTCACTAGCCACTCGGCCACGTCGGTGGCAAGGCTGAAGCCAGCAGGCGCGAGCATTTCAAGGCGATTCTTATTGAAGGCCATGGTGGCTACCATGCCCGTGAACGCCGGAAGCAGGACGGTTAGTGTGTCGACGGCATCGAAAACCGGCTCTTTGTCTTCTTGTAGGTCGCGGTTGTAGCTCAAGGGCAGACCCTTCAAGGTGGTCAACAGACCGGTGAGGTCACCAATTAGTCGGCCAGACTTTCCACGTGCAAGTTCAGCGATGTCAGGGTTCTTCTTCTGCGGCATGATCGACGAGCCGGTCGAGAACGCGTCATCAAGCTTGATGTAGTCGAACTCTGCGCTAGCCCAAATGATAATTTCTTCGGCGAATCGAGAAAGGTTGATGCCGACCAGGCTGCAGATGAATGCGAACTCGGCTACGACGTCACGGCTGGCGGTGGCATCCATGCTGTTTTGAGCCACCGAGTCCAGACCCAACTCGCTTGCGACAACTCGAGGATCTAGTCCTAGGGTCGAGCCGGCTAGGGCTCCCGAACCGTATGGCGAAACGACTGCGCGCTTGCGCCAATCGTTTAGGCGCTCAAGGTCGCGCATCATCGGCCAGGCGTGAGCCAGGAGGTGGTGCGAAAGAAGAACCGGTTGCGCATGCTGGAAGTGAGTGCGACCAGGCATGGCAACACCCATGTTTTCTTCGGCACGTTCTACCAAAACGCGAACCAAATCAATGACGAGGTTTTCGATTTCAGCTGCAGCGTCGAGGAGGTACAGGCGAATCAGGGTCGCAATCTGGTCATTACGTGAACGGCCGGCACGCACCTTGCCACCCAGCTCAGCGCCAGAAATCTCAATCAAACCGCGCTCGAGAGCAGAGTGCACGTCTTCGTCGGTTGGTTTTGGCTGGAATGATCCTTCGTTGACGCGCTTGCGAAGTTCACCGAAATGTTTAGCTAGCGCGTCATGCTCTGCACTGGTTAAGTAACCAGCGCTGTGCAGTGCCTTGATGTGCGCAAGGCTTCCGCGAATGTCGTAATCGGCTAGTCTCCAGTCGAAATGAACCGAGCGGCTCAAAGCAGCAAGTGCGTCTGATGGGCCACCAGCGAAACGGCTACCCCACAGGGAGTTAGATCCGTTAGAAGACATGCTTTTCCTTAGTTGCTTTGAAGTTCAAGTTTAGTTAAGGCCTAAGAGCGACGCTCATCTAGCCACACCAACAACGCCTTTTGAGCGTGCAGGCGATTCTCAGCTTCATCCCAAATGACCGACTGCGGGCCATCGATGACTTCTGCACTCACTTCGTAACCGCGATAGGCAGGAAGACAGTGCAAGAGGATAGCGTCAGGTTTTGCATACGACATGACCTGTGCGTCAACTGTGTAACCAGCAAACTCGGCGATGCGCTTGGCCTTCTCAGCTTCTTGCCCCATCGAAATCCAAGTATCAGTTGCGATTACGTCAGAGCCAGAAGCGGCTTCAGCAATATCGGTGGTGACTGTCACCGAGCCGCCGGTGGCGTGAGCAATTTCTTTAGCGCGCGCCACGACCTCGTCGCTCGGTAGGTAGTTCTGCGGCGCAGCGATAGCAACATTCATGCCCGCAGTTACCCCGGCGACCAGATAAGAGTTCGCCATGTTGTTTGCCGCGTCACCAACGTAGGTAAGTTTCAAACCTTTTAGTTGCCCTTTGTGTTCTTGCACAGTCATCAAGTCAGCAAGCAACTGGCATGGGTGCCAGTCATCGCTCAGTGAGTTAATAACTGGAACCTTCGAGTTAGCGGCCATTTCTTCAAGACCTGCTTGAGCGTAGGTACGCCAAACAATCGCTGCTACCTGGCGTTCGAGAACCCGTGCGGTATCGGCGACGCTCTCTTTCGCGCCCATTTGGCTAGTGGCTGAATCGATAACCAAAGGAACTCCGCCGAGATCTGCAACGCCTACCGAGAATGAGACTCGTGTGCGGGTCGAAGTCTTGTCAAAAATCAAGGCGACTGTTTTTGGCCCTTCAAATGGGCGTCGCGAATAAGGTGCTTTCTTTAGCTCGAGTGCCAAGCTAATTACTTCAGCCTGCTCGCTCGGGCTCAGGTCGTCGTCTTTAAGAAAATGACGAGTCATAGTTTCACCTTTCGCTTGAGAGAAAAATAGAAGTTTAGTCTGGCAACACCATGGTGCCAAAACCACTCTTGGTAAAGATTTCCAAGAGGATGCTGTGCGCGGTGCGACCATCAATAACGTGTGCCTGCGGTACTCCACCGCGCACTGCAGCTAGGCAGGCTTGCATCTTTGGAATCATGCCACTCTCAAGAGCAGGAAGAAGTTCTTCGAGTTCATCGGCGGCGATTTCACTCACCAACGAATCGCGATTTGGCCAGTCAGAATAGAGGCCAGGGACATCGGTGAGAACCATAAGTTTTTCTGCACCAAGCGCTACCGCGAGTGCAGAAGCCGCTAAGTCAGCATTGACGTTGAGAAGTTGCCCGTTTGAATCCGGAGCAACTGTCGAAATCACTGGGACACTCCCCTGCTCTAGCGCTTCAAAAACTATGCGCGGGTTAACCAGATTTACTTCACCGACTAAACCAATGTCGATTGGCCCATCGACACCTTCGAGTTTGGTTACAGAGGCGCGAAAGAGATTTGAATCTTCGCCAGACATTACGGTTGCACCAGCACCAGCCTCGCGAATCATCTGGGCTAGCCCTTCAGAAATTTGATTGCGCAAGACATCGCGAACAACTGTAATCGTTTCTTCGGTGGTCACTCGAAAACCCCCGCGGAACTCACTCTCGATTCCTAACTCAGCAAGTCGAGCGGAAATCTGTGGACCTCCACCATGAACCACAACCGGTTTGATGCCGACCCAGCGAAGGTATGCCATGTCTTGAGCAAATGCTCGTTGGAGTTGTTCGTCGACCATTGCGTTGCCACCGAACTTAACGACAACAACCTTGCCGTGGAAAGTTTGCAGCCATGGCAATGATTCAATCAAAGTCTCAGCCTTGATTGATGCGAATTCGTGTGTCTCTGATGCCTTCATTAGCTTGAGTACGCGCTGTTCTCTTCAACGTATTCATGAGTTAAATCGTTGGTGTAAATCGTTGCCTCGTGCACGCCAGCGTTTAGATTAATTCGAATCTGAACCTTGCGAGGAGTCAGATCGACAAGATCGCGTGACTGGTCGGGTTGCCCTTTGCGGCTGACCGAGACGCCATTGATCTCAACGTCTATGTCGTAAGGGTCAAACTCTGCTTTCGTTACCCCAACCGCAGCGAGAATGCGGCCCCAGTTTGGGTCGTTACCGTAAATGGCAGCCTTGAACAAGTTATTGCGCGCAACGCTTCTGCCAACTTCTTCGGCATCTTCTTCGCTACTTGCTCCAACAACCTCAATCGCGATGTCGTGGCTTGCACCCTCGGCGTCGGCCTGGAGTTGCAAAGCAAGATCGCGGCACACGTCGGTAAGCGCTTGGGTGAATTGACTCAAGTCAGGAGTGACTGAACTTGCACCACTTGCCATGAGTGCTACGTGATCATTGGTTGACATGCAGCCGTCACTATCGAGTCGGTTGAAGGTGACTCGCACTGCTTCGCGGAGCGCTTGGTCCAACTGTTCACTCTCAAGCGCTGCGTCGGTGGTAATAACAACAAGCATGGTGGCTAAACCCGGTGCGAGCATGCCCGCCCCTTTAGCCATGCCTCCAATGGTGAAACCATTTAGTTCGCGCACGGCACGCTTTGGCTTGCTGTCAGTGGTCATGATTGCTTCTGCGGCATCGAAGCCACCGTCTTCGTGCAGTGCCGCAGCAGCAACAGAAACACCGCTGATTAATTTGTCGCGGTCAAGTTGTTCACCGATGATTCCCGTTGAACAAACCAAGACATCGCCAGCAGATACGTTGAGCTTTTCGGCAACAGCTTCAGCGGTTGCGTGAGTCGTTTGAAAACCCTGTGGTCCGGTGTAGCAGTTAGCGCCACCCGAGTTGAGCACGATAGCACTTACTTCGCCATCGGCCATTACCTGCTTGCTCCACAGAATTGGATTTGCCTGACAACGATTAGTGGTGAACACCGACGCGGCAGCTTTCAAAGGTCCAAGATTTTGTACCAGCGCAAGGTCAGGGTTGCCCGACTTCTTTAGTCCGGCTTTCACACCAGCAGCTAGAAAACCCTTCGCGGCTGTGACACTCACGGCTGAACTCCATCCACTTCAAGACCAAGTGACTCGTTCAAACCAAGTGCAATGTTCATTGATTGAATGGCTGCCCCTGCGGTGCCTTTCACCAAATTATCAATCGCCGATACAACAACCGCTTTCCCGGCGTGTGCATCGAATGCAACAGCGATGTGGCATGTGTTCACTCCGAGGGTGCTCGACGTGTGCGGAAGTTCGCCGATAGGAAGAACGCGCATAAACTTCTCGCCTGCGTATACCTCGGTCAGAGCCGCGTGCAATTCTTCGACACTGGAGCTAGAGTCGGCGGTATTCACTGCGAGAATTCCACGAGTCATCGGAACCAGAACCGGCGTAAACGAAACTCTCGCTGGCTGTCCGCTTGCATTGCGAAGATTCTGTTCAATTTCTGGAGTGTGACGGTGAACGCCGCCGACACCGTAGGCAGAAGCATCGGTGAGAATTTCCGAAGCTAGAAGATCGACTTTGGCAGCGCGACCCGCGCCTGATGTTCCAACCGAAAGAACACTGACCACCGATTCGAGATCGATTAGTTTGCGAGAAGCTAGCGGTGCAAGTCCGAGCGTGATAGCAGTTACATTGCAGCCAGGAACCGCTATGCGCTTTACTCCAATTAGCCGATCGCGCTGCTTGCCGCCTTTAGCAATTGGAAGTTCAGGCATGCCATAGGCCCAGGTTCCTGCGTGCTCGGTGCCATAGTACTTTTTCCAGTCGGAAGAATTTTCGAGGCGAAAGTCTGCTCCGCAGTCGAGCACCAAAGTATCTTCACTCAACCACTGCGCAACCTCAGCCGACTTAGTGTGAGGTAATGCTAGAAAAACAATGTCGTGACCAGCCAGAACCTCTGCAGTAGTCGGCTGAAGAACAAGATCAGCGAACGAGACGAGGTTTGGGTGTAGCGCGCTAACCTTCTCGCCCGCGTTTGAATTCGCCGTGACTGTTTTGAGTTGCAACTGCGGATGCTTTGCAATCATGCGCAGCAACTCACCACCGACGTAACCGCTCGCACCTGCGACTGCTACCTGGTAGACCATGAGTACTCCAAACTAGGCGCGAATTTCCGCGCCGTATTTTTCAGATGCAACCTTCACCGCAGCGTCGCGAGCCTCGGTTGCCTCAGCCTGTGTCAGAGTTCGATCTGCAGCGCGGAAACGCAGCGCAAAGGTCAGAGACTTCTTGTTTTCGCCAATGTTTGCACCGCGGTATTCGGTAACCAGTCGAATGTCTTCAAGCAGGTCACCAGCCGAAGTACGAAGCACGTGAAGCAAGTCACCGGCCGGAATGTTTTGGTCGATAACCAGCGAAAGATCTTGAGTCGCAGCTGGATAAATGTGAACCTCGCGGGCCTGTATCACTTCTGGTGCAATCGAGTAGAGCTTTTCAAGATTGATTTCGAACGCTGCAACTCGACGAGGTAAATTGTTTTCAACAGTGAGGCTCGGATCAAGTTCACCAGCGTGACCGATAACGACTATGCGGTCACCAGAGTGAACGGCAAGCTCAGCAGTGCGACCTGGGTGGAAACCTTTCGGCGTTGCCTGACGCAATGTGAGTTCGAGTCCAAGCGATGCTGCAACGGCGCGTGCGGCATAAATCGCAAACGAGTAGTCGTAGGCCTGCGAAGTAATACCGACTTGTTGAAGCACACGGTTGCCCGCGAAAACTGCAGCCAAGTGTTTAGGTTGGTCAGGGATGGTAGCCAACACGGCTGCCAGTTGCTTCTCGGTTGGGCGTTCGTTTCCAACCGGCAGATCGCCAGTCTTGACGACCTTCGTTGAAGGAAGAAACACGCTTCCCTCTTCGAAAATCGCAACGTCGGTGAGCCCACGCGAAATGTTTCGCTTGGCAGCATCTAGCAAGCCTGGAAGAAGAGCAAGACGAAGTTCTGGTGCTTCTTCTTGAATTGGGTTTGCAAGTCGTACCGCGTGATCTTGGTCAGAGTTGAACCAGTGATTGGTTGATGTGTTCAAGAACGGGTAGTTCAGAACTTCAACAGCACCGACACCAACCAATGCGGTGAGCACCGCACGGCGGTTCTTCTGGCGCGTGGTGAGGCCGCGACCCGGAGGTGCAACCGGCAAGCGAGCTGGAATGCGCTCGTAACCGGTGATTCGCGCAACCTCTTCAACGAGATCTGTCTTGTGCTTTAGGTCTGGTCGCCAAGCTGGTGCAACCACCTCAAAGCCGCCATCTACTGAAGCAACTACACAACCAATAGATTCGAGTGATTTCACGATTTCTTCGTGCGTGTATTCGACTCCAACAATGCTCTGAGCAAAGTCTGCAGGAAGACCAATAGCTACTGACGGGGCAACGTGATTCAGATCAGCACCAAGGGAGTCTGATGTTCCAAAAGCATGAACCTCAAGAAGTTGAACGACGCGAGCGATTGCGTAAGGACCAACCGTTGGGTCTACTCCACGCTCGAAACGCTTCGATGCTTCGCTAGGAAGCTTGTGTCGACGCGCACTGCGAGCAATTGAAATCGGGTCGAAGTGTGCGGCCTCAATCAAAACATTCTTGGTTGTAGCACTAACCTCGGTGGATTCACCACCCATAACACCAGCAATACCGAGAACCTGCTTGTCGTCGGTGATCAACAAATCTTCGGTGCTTAGAGAACGCTCTTGCCCATCTAGGGTCTTTGCCTTTTCGCCCGACTTAGCGCGACGCACCGTGATGCCACCGTTCAGCTTGTCGAGGTCATAAGCGTGAAGCGGTTGACCGAGTTCGAGCATCACGTAGTTAGTGATGTCAACGATCAGAGAGATCGATCGCATGCCAGCGAGTTTGAGTCGGGCGACCATCCACGGTGGGGTTGGACGCGATGGGTCAACGTTGCGAACAACTTGAACAGTGAAACGGTCGCAGCCCTGGTTGCCACGAATGGGTGCTTCGTCATTGATGACAACTGGGAAGCCTTCGAGGTGCTGCGGGTGCGCGTGACCGATTGGATCGCGGAATAGCGTGCCCGTTGCATGTGAATATTCGCGAGCGACTCCGCGAATGCTGAAGCAGTATCCGCGGTCTGGAGTGACATTCACTTCAGCAGCTTTGTCGTCGAGGCAAAGAAGTTCGATCGCGTCGGTGCCAACCTTTGGGTCAAGTCCGAGCTCTTGAAGAATGATGATGCCTGCGTGGTCATCACTCAAACCGAGTTCGCGGCCTGAGGCCATCATTCCGTCAGAAATGTGACCGTAAGTGCTGCGAGCGGCAATAGCGAAGTTGCCAGGAAGAACTGCGCCAGGTAGGCAGACAACAACCTTGTCACCGACCTTGAAGTTGGAAGCTCCACAAACGATGCCGCGAACATCGGCGCCACCATCGGCAGCCTTGCTTCCAGCCGGTGCTACGCGAACTTGACACCAGTTAATGGTCTTGCCGTTGCTCTGAGGTTCAGGAGTGAACTCAAGCACCTCACCGACCACCAGAGGACCAGTGACGTCAAACGAGTGAACGCCTTCTTCTTCGAGTCCGACTTTCACAAGTTCAGCCATGACATCGTTAGGAG
>CAWULM010000022.1:0-9888 GCA_963923635.1 uncultured Micrococcales bacterium
ACGATTGCAATGACCTGCTCCGGGTGAGCAAAGACCGATGCGAACCAACCGAGTGGCCAGGCCACCAGAATGCTAATCAGGAAGCCAAAATACATCGCCACCCCACCGAGTCTTGGGGTTGGAACTTTGTGCACGTCCCGCTCGCGAATTGCTAGGTGAAGGTTGCGCTTGGCGGCAAAGCGGCGAACCAGGTGGGTCGCCCCGAAGGTGACCAAGCCAGCCAGCACCATGATCAGCAAATAGGCGCGCATTAGCCAACCGACTCCAGCAGGTCTCCAGCTATCGAACGAAGTTTTGCTTCACTCAGTGCGCCCTGTCGAACGATGCGAATGGTGCCGCGCGAAACCAGCTTGCCGGTCTCATCGGTCACGTCGGAGACATCGGTGAGGTCAACGATCGTCGATGCTTCTCCCTTAGGGCTGGTTCCCGAGTCAAGGTACACCTGAACGCTATCTTTCAACATGCCGAGAGCTTCGGTTGCGGTGTTGGCAGCAGGTTGCCCGGTGAGATTGGCGCTGGAGACCGCCAACGGCCCGGTTTCTTCGAGCAACGCAAGGGCGATCTTGTGGTCTGGCACTCTTAGAGCAACCGTGCCTTTGGTTTCGCCCAGATCCCAGGTGAGCGATGGCTGAGCGCGAAGAATCATGGTCAGCGCTCCAGGCCAAAAAGTTTCGGCCAGCTTGATGGCAACCTGCGGAACGCTCTCTGCAAGTGCGTGAAGGGTGAGAACGTTTGGAATAAGAACTGGCGGTGGCGACTGACGACCGCGCCCCTTCGCCGCTAGAAGCTTGGCAACCGCAGTGGCCGAGAAGGCGTCGCAACCGATTCCGTAAACGGTATCGGTCGGTAGAACTACCAGTTGGTCTTTCTCAATGGCCTGCTTGGCAAGTCTCATGCCCTTGAGAAGTTCTGTGTCGACTGAGCAGTCAAAAACTTGCTCCATCGAAACACCTCCTGAAACTATCGCTTCGTCGCCATCGTTGCGCGGTCGCGCATGTTGAAATCTTGGAAGGTTGCTACCGCAGACCATCCATCATCCAATAGTAGTTGCCTCACCTGTTCACCCTGCGTGTCAGCGTGTTCAACGGTTAGGCCTCCCCCGCTGCGCAACAGTCGAAGTGCAGTCCTGCTCACTACACGCATTAGGTCGAGGCCGTCTTCGCCACTGTAGAGGGCAAGCGCTGGGTCGTGAAGTGCAACTTCTGGATAAATCGGAACCATGGCGGCAGGAATGTATGGAGGGTTTGCGATTACGTAATCGACGGTGCCGTCGAGGTTTGGCAGGCAACCGTCGATGTCGCCCAGAATGATCTGCGCATTGTGCGGCGCGAGCTTGGCGTAGTTGCTTCGCGTGTACTCGATGGCGTCTTCAGACTTTTCTACGCCGAAAACTTTGGTGTGCGGCAACTCGGTAGCGACGGCCAAACCGATCGCACCACTTCCTGCGCAAAGATCGACAACAAGCGGTGCGTCACTGTGCAGATTCTTTATTTGTTCGATCGCAAGTCCCGCGACATGTTCAGTTTCAGGTCTTGGCACGAACACTCCAGGGCCGACCTTGAGTTCGAGATGACGAAAATAGCCGATGCCGGTTAGATGTTGAAGTGGCTCGCGCGATTCACGACGAGCAATGAGTTTCTCGATTGCTTGCAGGTCATCATCTGCGATTTCAAAATCAGCGACCACAAGTTTAGTTAGAAGTTCATTTCGCGACATTTTGAGAGCGTGCGCGATAAGAAGTTCAGCGTCTACCGTCGCACTATCGATTCCAGCTTCAGCAAATCGAGTTGCTGCGGTTTCGATTAGTGTCGAGGCGAACATTACTTGTTGCCTAGTGCTGCCAGTCGGGCTTCTTCGTCCATTGCGATAGCCGACTGAACTACCGGTTCTAGAGCACCATCCATGACTTGGTCAAGGTTGTACGACTTGTAGCCTGTGCGGTGGTCGGCGATGCGGTTCTCTGGGAAGTTATAAGTGCGAATACGCTCTGAGCGGTCGACGGTGCGCACCTGTGACTTACGGGCAGCGCTCTGCTCGGCTTCGATAGCCTCTTGTTGCGCAGCGAGGATGCGGGCACGCAGAACACGCATCGCAGCTTCACGGTTTTGCAGCTGAGACTTTTCGTTCTGCATCGAAACCACAATGCCGGTTGGCAAGTGAGTGATGCGCACTGCTGAGTCAGTAGTGTTTACCGACTGCCCACCAGGACCTGATGAACGATAGACGTCGATGCGCAAGTCGTTCTGGCTAATCTCAACTTCTTCAGGTTCATCTACTTCAGGGAAAACCAGAACACCAGCAGCCGAAGTGTGAATGCGCCCCTGAGTTTCAGTGACTGGCACGCGCTGAACGCGGTGCACGCCACCTTCATACTTCAGGTGAGCCCAGACACCTTGCGCAGGGTCGGTGGTGTTTGCCTTGATGGCAAGCTGCACATCTTTGTAACCACCGAGGTCACTCTCGTTCTTGTCGAGAATTTCGGTCTTCCAACCCTTTGAGTTGGCGTACTGAATGTACATGCGAAGCAAGTCTGCAGCGAAGAGTGCAGATTCTGCACCACCTTCCCCTGCCTTAATTTCCATGATCACATCACGGCCATCGTCTGGGTCGCGAGGAATGAGTAGGCGACGCAACTTCTCGGTTGCGCTCACTAACTTTTCTTCGGTAGCCGGAACCTCGTCGGCAAATGACTCGTCTTCTTTTGCAAGCTCTTTGGCAGCGGCAAGATCTTCGGTTAGGCCTGTCACCGCATTGTAGGCGGCGACAATGGCACTCAACTCCGCATAGCGGCGGTTGAGCTTCTTTGCTAAAGCCGGGTTGGCGTGAACCGAAGCGTCGGAGAGTTGCTCCTGCAGTGCTGCGTGTTCAGCCAGCAGAGGCTGGACTGAATCGAGCATTATTCTCCGTCAGAACCTGCTGGAACTGGCATCGACTTCTGAACCTGCATTAAGAACTCAACGTTGCTTTGAGTTTCTTTTAGACGGTTCAACACAAGCTCGAGAGCGGTCTGCTGCTCGAGGCCAGCGAGCGCACGACGAAGCTTCCAAATAATCTTGGTTTCGTCTGGGCTCATTAGCATTTCTTCGCGACGGGTACCCGAAGCGTTGACGTCGACAGCTGGGAAGATGCGCTTGTCGGCAAGAGTGCGCGACAGGCGAAGTTCCATGTTTCCGGTTCCCTTGAACTCTTCGAAGATAACTTCGTCCATCTTCGAACCGGTCTCAACCAGAGCGGTCGCAAGAATGGTGAGCGAGCCGCCATCCTCGATGTTACGAGCAGCACCGAAGAAACGCTTAGGTGGGTAGAGTGCCGAAGAATCGACACCACCGGAAAGAATACGACCAGATGCTGGAGCACTTAGGTTGTAGGCGCGACCCAAACGAGTGATCGAGTCAAGCAGAACAACAACGTCGTGACCAAGCTCAACCAGACGCTTTGCGCGCTCGATTGCAAGCTCTGCAACGGTGGTGTGATCTTCGGCAGGGCGGTCGAAGGTCGAAGCAATAACTTCGCCCTTCACGGTGCGCTGCATGTCGGTAACTTCTTCAGGGCGCTCATCAACCAAAACAACCATCAGGTGAACCTCAGGGTTGTTGTGAGCGATTGCGTTTGCGATTGCCTGTAGCACCAAGGTCTTACCGGCCTTAGGTGGAGAAACAATCAGACCACGCTGACCCTTACCAATTGGTGAAACCAAGTCGATGATACGAGTCGAAAGCTTTGCGGCTTCGGTCTCGAGTCGAAGACGGCTCTGCGGGTAAAGCGGAGTCAGCTTGCCAAACTCAACACGAGCGGCTGCTTCTTCGACGGTCATGCCGTTTACAGAATCAATGCGAACAATCGCGTTGAACTTCTGGCGACCCTGGCCTTCACCTTCGCGAGGTTGGCGAATCGCACCGACCACTGCGTCACCCTTGCGAAGTGAGTACTTCTTTACCTGGCCGAGAGAAACGTAAACGTCATTCGGACCTGGAAGGTAACCGGTGGTACGCACGAATGCGTAGTTCTCGAGAACGTCGAGAATACCCGCGATCGGAACTAGAACATCGTCTGGAGAGATTTCTGGCTCAGCCTCTTCGCGGTCGTTGCCGCCACGACGACGGTCGCGGTCGCGGTAACGGTTGCGGTTGCGGTTGCGTCCGCCGCCGCGACGCTCGTCATCGAAGTCTCGGTTGCGGGCTGGGCGGTCTTGCGACTCTTCGCTGCGCTCGGCACGCTCTGCGCGTTCAGCTGGAGCTTGCTCGCTCTTGCCCTCGTTGCTTGCGCCTTCTGCGTTCGAGCGTGAACGACCAGAACGCTGACGACGGTTGCGGCTTTCGCCCTCGCCTGACTCTGAGTTGCCTGAGGTAGTTGCTGGTGCGCTTTCACCTTCGGTAACCGAAGCGGTGACACGGCGGCTCTTGCGAACCGGGGCGCTTTCTTGGATTTCGTCCATGCCTATCTTTCTGTAGGTTCGTGGCTAACTTTTACATTGACTTGGTAGCCACCGCACAAATGTTTGTGCTTATCGCATTGTTTTGCGGGGATTCACCAACTGCAGTCGGGGCCTTAGCCACCAGACGCACTTAATCTTGGTGCACTAATACAGTAGCACCTTTGAAGTCGACCGCCAAGAGCAACGCCCGCCACTGTGGATACTTCTCGGCCGCCAGCTTCATCGCCGCAATGCGCTCAAACGGGTCGCTGGCCAGCACCAAAACCGAAGGCCCGGCCCCAGAAACCACGGCTGCATGCCCGTTTTCGCGCATCAGTTCAATCAAGGCGTTGGTTTCAGGCATGGCTGCGGCGCGGTAGTCCTGGTGCAGGCGATCCTCGGTGGCTGATAGCAAAAGTTCAGGTGATTGGGTGAGCGCGGCGATCAAAAGTGCCGAACGCGAGACGTTGAAAACTGCGTCATTGTGCGAAACCGAGTCTGGCTGTAACGATCTGGCCAAAGCGGTCGACATCTTGTGGTTAGGCACTAGTTCGAGCGGCGAAACACCTCGGTGCACGAAGAGTTTCTTATGGTGCGGTCCGTTTTCGTCTTCCCAGGCAATAGTTAGTCCGCCGAAAAGTGCCGGAGCTACGTTGTCTGGGTGCCCTTCGAGTTCGGTCGCCATCTCAAGAAGTTCTTGGTTGGTCATTTCGACGATGCCTTCGAGCAAACCCTTAGCCGCCATGATTCCTGAGACGACCGCCGCACCGGAAGAACCCATTCCCCTGCCGTGAGGAATTTGGTTGTGTGCCTTTAGGCGAAGGCCGGGACGTTTTTGTCCGTAGCGGTCAAAAACATAACCGATGGTTTTTGCAACGAGGTTGGTTTCGTCGGTTGCAACTTCACCTTCACCTTCGCCATGAACATCGACCACAACGGTGTTGTCGGCTACTGCTTCGACTTGAAGTTCGTCATAAAAGGAAAGAGCCATTCCGAGCGTGTCAAAGCCAGGGCCTAGGTTCGCCGAAGTGGCAGGAACCTTAACCGTTACGCGACGCCCGATGATGTTCATTAAGCTAGGCCAAGTCTCTCGGCAACTTCGGCAGCGTGAGTTGAAACCGACTGAGGCTTAATCTCTTCGCCGTTCTCGTCTTTCAAAGCCCAGAGTGCATCTTTGAGTCCGTGACCGGTTACCGTCACCACGATCTTTGCGCCGGCAGGAACTTTGCCAGCCTTCGCTTGCTTCAAAAGGCCAGCCGCGCCGGTTGCCGACGAAGGTTCGACGAAAACGCCAACCTCTTGAGATAAGAATCGGTGCATCCAGAGAATTTCAGAGTCTAGAACTGAACCGAATTCACCGTTCGACTCTTCACGAGCAGCCAGAGCCAAGTCATATGAAGCTGGGTTACCAATGCGGATCGCGGTTGCAATCGTGTCAGGGTGCTTCACCGGGGTGCCGTATACGAAAGGAGCAGAACCGTCAGCTTGGAATCCCCACATCTTTGGAAGTGAGGCGATCACGCCAGCTTCGCGCTCTTCGCGGTAGCCCTTGAAGTAAGCAGAGTAGTTTCCGGCGTTGCCAACCGGCAACACGTGGATGTCTGGAGCAAAACCTAGACGCTCAACAACTTCGAACGCAGCGGTCTTCTGACCTTCGATGCGGTCTGGGTTCACCGAGTTCACCAGGTGCACAGGGTAGTTTTCACTGAGGTCGCGAGCTAGGTCGAGGCAGTCATCGAAGTTGCCTTGCACCTGAAGAATTTGAGCCTTGTGAGCAACCGCTTGGCTCAACTTACCGAGGGCAATCTTGCCTTCTGGCACCAGCACGACAGACTGAATGCCAGCAGCAGCTGCGTAGGCAGCGGCCGATGCAGAAGTATTTCCGGTCGATGCACAGATAACAGCTTTTGCACCGTGACCGACAGCCTTAGAAACGGCCATGGTCATGCCGCGGTCTTTGAACGAACCGGTTGGGTTCATTCCTTCAACCTTTAGCCAAACGGCTTCCGCGCCGACAAGTTTTGCCAGTGCAGGTGCATCGACTAGCGGTGTGCCACCTTCACCTAGTGTGATGATCGGGGTCGAACTGTCTACATCGAGGCGATCAAAGTATTCAGTGATTACGCCGCGCCATTGGTGAGCCATTAGAGACCTTCCACTCGGATTACTGAGGTGATTGACTCGACGGCTTCACTGGCGGCGAGAGAGTCGACGACTGCAGCGAGTGCAGCCTCGGTGGCTTGGTGGGTGCCAATCAAAAGATTGGCGGTTGGGGTTTGACCAGGGTGGCGAGGGTTCGCAGCCTGCTCGACAGTTTCAACAGAAACTCCACGCTCAGCAAAGATGTTCGCGATATTCGCAAGCACACCTGGCTGGTCTTTTGCCTTGATGGTGATCTGGTAGCGAGTGTGAACTCGGTCGATCGACAGCACTGGAAGATTCGCGTGTACCGAGTCAGCCAAACCTGGGCCGCCGGCAACGTGACGTTTGGCAGCCGAAACCAAATCGCCGAGCACCGCGGAGGCAGTTTGAACTCCACCGGCACCAGCACCATAGAACATGAGTTGGCCAGCTGCTTCAGCCTCAACGAAAACGGCGTTGAATGCACCACGCACCGCTGCAAGTGGGTGCTCTCTTGGAACTAAAGCTGGATACACACGAGCACTGACTCCGGCTTCGCCGTTTTCGTCCGCCGCAATGCGCTCTGCAATTGCCAAGAGTCGAATGACGTAGCCGTTTTCTTTGGCTGATGTCATTTCTTCTTTGGTGATCTTTGTGATGCCCTCACGGTGCACGCGCTCGAGCGGCACTTCCGTGTGGAAGGCAAGGTATGCAAGGATCGCGATTTTCTGCGCGGCGTCGTAACCCTCGACATCTAGAGTCGGGTCAGCCTCGAGGTAACCGAGCGCTGTGGCTTCATCCATGGCGGCTTCAAGCGTGAGGCCTTGGGTGTCCATGCGGTCAAGAATGTAGTTGGTTGAACCGTTGACGATTCCCATGATACGGCTGACCTTATCGCCGGCGAGCGATTCGCGCAGCGGGCGAATGATTGGAATAGCTGCGGCGACGGCAGCCTCAAAATAAAGTTGCGCACCAACCTGCTCGGCCGTGTCGAAGAGTTCTGTTCCATGAGTCGCAAGCAAAGCCTTGTTGGCGGTAATCACATCTGAACCAGAGTTCAGTGCCTGAAGAATGTAGCTGCGGGCTGGCTCAATTCCGCCCATGACTTCAATCACTATGTCAGCGGAGAGAATCAGATTCTCCGCATCTGTGGTGAAGAGCGATGTTGGAATGCTAGCGTCGCGCTTTGCTTTGATGTCGCGAACGGCGATGCCGATTAGTTCAAGCTCGGCGCCAACGCGAGCTGCGAGCTCTGCGTTATTTTCAAGCAACAGTTTGGCAACCTGGGTGCCGACCGAGCCCGCGCCAAGCAGCGCCACTCTCAATGGTCGATAGTCAATCACTTCTGATCCCTGCCAATTCTGGTTATTTGCTCTTGGTAGCGAACGTCACGACTGAACAGGTCAGCCTCGGTTTCACCACGCACGATTAATTTTGCCTCACGATTGCTGACGGCAACTACAGCCGGACGTGCCAGCATGTTGTAGTTGCTCGAAAGCGAGTAGCAGTAAGCACCGGTTGCAGCAACCGCAACAATGTCATTGTTGGCAATGTCAGACGGCAGATAATCGTTGCGAACCACGATGTCGCCGCTTTCGCAGTGCTTACCCACAACACGCACCAGAGCTGGAGCAGCGCTAGTTTCTCGCGATGCCAAACGCACCTGATACTCAGATCCGTAAAGGCTTGGGCGCGCGTTATCACTCATACCGCCATCCACGCTTACGTACTTGCGCACAGCAGGCGCGGCACCATCGGTTACGGTTACATCTTTGACGGTTCCGACTGTGTAAAGAGTTACGCCCGACTGAGCGGCGATGGCTCGGCCTGGCTCGAAGGCCAACACTGGAACAGCCACGCTGTGCTCATCGCAGGCGCGCTTTACGGCATTGACGATCGCCTTCGCCATGGCTTCAATTTCTGGTGCATCATCGGCACTTGTGTAGTTGACGCCGAAGCCACCTCCGAGGTTCAGCTCAGGAATCTCGCCCCCAGCCGAAAGTTCGGCGTGTAGTGCAACTAGACGTGAGGCAGCTTCTTCGAAGCCATTTGGTTCAAAAATTTGCGAACCGATGTGCGAGTGCAAACCAATGAACTCGAGGTGGGCGTCAGAACGAATTCGTTCGACAAGCGGAGCAACATCTGCCATAGCAATGCCGAACTTTTGATCTTCACGAGCAGTTGCAAGGTATTCATGAGTCGACGCGTGAACACCCGAGTTCACACGAATGCGAACCTTCTGCACCTTGTCTTGAGCTTGCGCAGCAGAAGCGATGCGCTCTAGTTCGATTTCACTGTCGATAACAATGGCGCCAACACCAGCAGCAACTGCTCGACCGATTTCGGCGTGCGACTTATTGTTACCGTGCACGCCGATTTTTTCTGGAGCAACTCCCCCGGCCAGTGCAGCAGCAAGTTCACCACCAGAGGCGACATCCATGCCCAAACCAAGCTCGGCAATCCAGGCTGCAACTTCGGTGCACAAGAATGCCTTGCTTGCGTAATAGACCTTTGCGGTGGTTCCGACAGCGGCAGCGGCGTCGACAAATGCCTTCTGCACGCGGTGTGCCGTTAGGCGCCATGCTTCTTCGTCAATCACGTAAAGCGGAGTACCGAACTGTGCGCTGAGTTCGCTTGCCGGAACTCCAGCAAAAGAAAGCTCACCGTACTTGTTGCGGGCACAGTTAAGTGGCCAAATCTTTAGGTCGACTTTGTTCAGGTCAGCCGGTTCGGTCAGCCAGTTTGGCGCAAGTGGATTTGTCATTACATACGCTCCGGAGCAGTTACGCCAAGCAAAGCTAGACCATTGCGAAGCACGACACCGGCTGCATTATTTAGCCAAAGTCTGGTGCGGTGAATCGTTTCGACAGGTTTGTCGCCGAGTGGAGTGACACGGCACTGGTCGTACCAGCGGTGGAAAGAGCCTGCTACTTCTTCGAGGTAGCGTGCAACTCGGTGTGGTTCTCTAAAAGTTGCAGCCTGCACCAGCACGCGCGGATACTCGATCAATTTCGCCAAAAGATCGTCTTCAGCTGGGTGCGTCAAAAGTTCTGGAGTGAACTCGCTCAAGTCAACGCCGAGTTGTGACGCGTTGTTTGCAACTTGCTTGGTGCGGGCGTGCGCATATTGAACATAAAAAACAGGGTTGTCGTTTGTGCGTTTCTCGAGAAGCGCCAGATCAATGTCTAACTGTGAGTTGATGCTCGAACGAACTAATGCAAAACGCGCAGCATCGACGCCAACTATTTCGACGAGGTCATCCATGGTGACCACCGTGCCGGCCCGCTTCGACATTCGAACCGGTTGACCATCGCGAACCAAGTTGACCAACTGGCCAATCATGATTTCTAGAT
>CAWULM010000023.1:0-9305 GCA_963923635.1 uncultured Micrococcales bacterium
TTAGCGCACACGCATTGTTCTCGCGTCCGCTGGTAATCACTCCGAACGCATCCGTAGCCATTGAAGTTATGCAACGCTCGGCTGGTTCGGGCATACTTTGGTGCGACGGTCGTCGCAGTTTCGAAATGCCGCCAGGGGCGCGCGTTGAAGTTCGCCGTTCTGAAACTCCAGTTCAACTCGCTCGTTTCCGCGTTGGTCCGTTTGGTGATCGTTTGGTTCGCAAGTTTGCCCTGCCGGTAACCGGCTGGCGCGGTCCGGAATCTGACTCTCAATAAAAATGATTGAAGAAATATCAATCCGTGATCTCGGTGTAATCACCGATGCCCGACTTCAGTTAGGTCCTGGATTCAATGTGCTTACTGGCGAAACCGGTGCCGGTAAAACCATGGTGCTTAGTGCTCTCGGTTTGCTACTTGGTGAACGCGCGGATGCAGCAACCGTACGCAAAGGTGCTGCCGCAGCGTTCGTCGAAGGCAGATGGCAACTAACCAATCAGTCTGCAGTAACCCAATTGGTTGAAGACGCGGGTGGCGTCATAGAGGCAGGGGAGTTGCTGCTGAATCGCACCCTAAGTTCAGAGGGTCGTTCGCGAGCTTCGGTTGGAGGCTCGGGTGCGCCGGTTGCCTTGCTGTCACAGGTTGGCGAGCATCTAGTCGTGGTGCACGGTCAGGCCGACCAAATTCGCTTGAAGAGTGCCACGGCTCAGCGCGAAGCCCTTGATAGATTCGCCGGCATCGAACTGGCGCAGGTATTGGCGAAATATCGCGAGCAATTTGAGGCTTGGCGCAGTGCAGCTAAAGCACTCAAGCAGCTGCAGAGTGACCAAGGTTCGCGTGCTGCCGAGTTAGAGCAGCTGAAGGTGGCCGTGCAAGATCTTGAACAAGTTGCTGTTCAATCGGGCGAAGATGTTGAATTGGCCTCCCTAGCAACCAGGCTTACGCATGCCGAAGAAATTCGACTCGCAGTTCAGGCCGCCCATGAGGCGCTGTCTTCAGAAGGTTTTGACGTCGTCGATGCCACAGGCGCAGTTGCACAGTCGCGGCGCAGCCTTGAGGCTGTAGCACAGCATGATGATGCACTCGAAGCGCTGGCTACGCGCGCTCGTGAACTTGGCTTCGCAGTCAATGACCTTGCTGCTGATTTGAATGGCTACCTGGCCTCGTTAGAAGGTAATACCGCCAGTGAGCTTGAGCGCGTGCAATCTCGGCGCGCTGAACTTTCCCGAGTGATGCGACTTTACGGGCCAACACTCGACGATGTTTTGTCTTACTACGAAGCGGCGTCGAAGCGTCTTCTTGAACTCGACTCGCCAGATAACTCGGAAGAGTCTTTGACGTTGGCCGTAAACAGTGCACTGCAACAAGTGCATGCCCTCGGAGACCAACTCACGAAACTGCGAACCGAAGCTGCCGAGCGATTGGCTGCCGAGGTGACCGAAGAACTTCGTGGGCTGGCCATGGCTGGAGCCAGTCTGGTGGTCGAGGTTAGTGACGCAAGCGAATACAGTGCGGCCGGTAAAGATCAGGTGAGCATTCAACTCGCCGCATACCCGGGAGCTGACCCCAGACCAATCGGTAAGGGTGCCAGTGGCGGAGAACTTAGCCGCATCATGCTGGCCATCGAGGTGGTCTTGGCAAAGGGTCACGAAGTTGCGACCTTCATCTTCGATGAGGTTGACGCGGGTGTAGGTGGTTCCGCCGCCATTGAAGTAGGCAAGCGTTTGGCCAAGCTGGCTCAAAATGCTCAGGTGATCGTAGTCACACACCTCGCGCAGGTGGCTGCTTTTGCTGACCAGCATCTTCGCGTCACCAAGTCATCGACAGAGGGTTTCACCAGCAGTGACGTTACCGTTTTAGAGCCTCAAGATCGTCTTTCTGAACTTACCCGCATGCTCTCTGGGCTTGCCGATTCTGAGAGTGGTCAAGCCCACGCCGCGGAACTTATCGAGCTGGCGAAGACTCAAAAGGCATAACCTCAGGCCTATTTTCTGCGTGTCGCATGAGGCACCTCAATTGCCCTGTAAACTGTAATTCCATGGCAGGCGCGATGGATCATGGAACCAGTAAACACATTTTTGTCACCGGTGGTGTGGCAAGTTCTCTGGGTAAAGGTCTAACTGCCGCATCTCTCGGAAATCTTCTAACCGCGCGTGGTCTTCGCGTGGTCATGCAGAAACTTGACCCATATCTAAACGTTGACCCAGGCACAATGAATCCGTTTCAACACGGTGAAGTGTTTGTTACTGATGATGGCGCAGAAACCGACCTCGACATCGGTCACTACGAGCGCTTTCTAAACATCAATCTCGCACAGTCTGCAAACGTAACCACTGGTCAGATTTACAGCACCGTCATCAAGCGCGAGCGCGGCGGCGAATATCTCGGCGACACCGTGCAGGTTATTCCGCACATTACCGATGAAATCAAGCGACGCATGCGTTTGCAGGCTCACCAGAATCCGGCTCCAGACGTAATCATCACTGAGATCGGTGGAACCGTAGGTGACATTGAGTCGTTGCCATTCATCGAGGCAGCTCGTCAGCTTCGTCACGAAATTGGTCGACAGAATGTCTTCTTCGTGCACGTTTCACTGGTGCCATACATCGGCCCATCAGGTGAACTCAAGACCAAGCCGACGCAACACTCGGTTGCTACGCTTCGTTCGATCGGTATCCAACCAGACTCAATCGTCTGCCGAAGCGACCGTGAACTTCCTGAGGGAATCAAAAACAAGATTGCACTCATGTGTGACGTAGATGTGAAGGCCGTTATCAACGCAGCAGACGCATCGAGCATCTATCACATTCCAACTGTCTTGAATGAGCAGGGGCTGGATAGCTACATCATCAAGCAGCTCGAGCTAAACGCTGGTGAGGTTGACTGGTCGCGTTGGCAGAGCGTGTTGAACGCTGTCAATGAACCGCAGCACACGGTTACCGTTGGTCTAGTTGGTAAGTACATCGATCTTCCAGATGCCTATCTCTCTGTAACTGAGGCACTTCGCGCAGGTGGTTTCGCCAACTCGGCCAAGGTTAACATCAAGTGGATTGCATCGGACAACTGCGAAACCGAGGCGGGGGCCTCCGAGCAACTTTCTAATGTTGACGCGGTTCTAGTCCCTGGTGGATTTGGTGTTCGAGGCATTGAAGGCAAGCTCGGCGCTCTTCGATTCGCTCGTGAAAACCGCATTCCAACCCTGGGTATTTGCCTAGGTCTTCAGTGCATGGTCATCGAGTACGCGCGAAACAAGGCTGGCATCGCAGGTGCATCATCGACCGAGTTCGACCCAGAAACTCCGGCTCCAGTTATTGCGACCATGGCTGAGCAGGTAGCAATCATCGAATCTGGCGACATGGGTGGCACTATGCGTCTTGGTCTATACGAGGCAACTCTCAAGCCAGGCTCAATCGTTGCCGAGGTTTACGGTTCAAACACTTCGAGCGAACGCCACCGTCACCGCTACGAGGTGAACAACAAATACCGCGACCAGATTGGTGACGCAGGTTTGGTTTTCTCTGGAACCTCTCCAGACGGACACCTTGTCGAGTACGTTGAGTTGCCACGCGAAGTGCACCCATTCTATGTTTCTACCCAGGCGCACCCTGAGTTCAAGTCACGCCCAACCAATGCACACCCGCTTTTCCGCGGATTGATTGAAGCAGCGCTAACTCGTCAAGAAGCAAGCCGCTTGTTTGCTGTTGAACCAGATGCCTAAAGATCAACCATTCGAACCTGACGGGCTCAGTACCGAGACCGTTTTCGAGGGTAGGGTCTGGGATGTCGTTCGCGACACTTTCGATTACGCAAACCAGTCACTTGTTCGCGACTACATAAAGCACCCTGGCGCTGTCGCCATCCTCGCTGTAAACGAAGCAAATCAGGTTCTCATGATTCGGCAGTATCGTCACCCGGTGCGAAAGTATCTCTGGGAAATTCCAGCTGGTTTGCTAGACGTGAAAGGCGAGTCCCATCTCGATGCTGCGAAACGTGAATTGCTCGAGGAGACCAATCACGTTGCGCATAAATGGAGTTTGCTTCAGACCTTCCACGCTTCGCCGGGCGGCAACTCGGAGCAAATCGATATCTTCTTAGCTGAGGACCTCGCTATTGGTGCGCGCGACTTCGAACTCGAGGGTGAGGAAGTCGACATGGAAGTTGCCTGGATAGATTTCGATGAGGCTCTAGCTTCGGTGATGAACAGTGAAATCCAAAGCCCAATCGCCGTCATCGCTATTTTGCGTTTGGCCGCTACTCGCCGCTAGCTCATGTTTAAAAAGCTCATCTCGGACTACCTGCGTCACCTAACCGTAGAGCGAGGCATGGCGAAAAACACAATCGCGTCATACCGTCGTGACCTGAGTCGATACAGCGATTATTTGTCTGCAAGTTCTATCACTGAGCCAGGTGCAATCACGCAGCAGGTGATTGAAGATTTTGGGCAGTCGCTAAGCTCCAAATCTGGAATGGCAGCAACATCGGTCGCTCGCATACTCTCTGGTGTTAGAGGGCTTCATAAGTATTGGCTGGTTGAAGGCGTGACTCCCGATGATCCAGCAGCTCGAGTGAAACCACCGAAGCCAGGGCGTCGACTTCCGAAGGCAATCACCGTTCAACAGGTGCTTGATCTGCTCGCTGGTGCCGGCCCCGAGCCAGGTGACGATGATTCCATGGCGTTGGACCTAATCAAAGTGCGCGACCGCGCCATCCTCGAGCTAATGTATGCAACCGGTGGTCGAGTGTCTGAGATTGTTGGGCTCGATATTGACGACCTGGTCGACCCAACCTTGGTGCGCCTATTCGGTAAAGGCTCCAAGGAGCGAGTCGTACCAGTCGGGTCATTCGCGCAAAAGGCCCTAGAGGCTTATATGGTGAAGGTTCGCCCGGGTCTAGCCATGCTGGGCAAAGGCACTCCAGCAGTGTTCCTGAACCAGCGAGGTTCCAGGCTCAGCAGGCAGAGCGTCTGGCAGATTATTAGCGATGCAGCCGAGCGCGCAAAGCTCGGCATAGAGGTCTCGCCGCACACTTTGCGCCACTCCTTCGCCACCCACTTGCTTGAGGGTGGGGCAGACGTTCGCGTTGTCCAAGAGCTGCTCGGGCACGCGTCGGTGGCAACCACCCAGATTTACACCCTGATTACCGTGGATGCCCTGCGTGAGGTCTACGCGACCGCGCACCCTCGCGCTCGGCGGTAGGCTTATACCTGAAATAAAGCGCTCCAGAGGAAGGGAATTCATGGCCAAGGCAGCTGCTAAAGACACACGTTTCCCTAAGCCAAAGCCGCTTAGCCAGCACGGCCCTGCTCGCATTATTGCGATGTGTAACCAAAAGGGTGGTGTTGGTAAGACCACCACCTCGATCAACCTGTCTGCATCGTTGGTTGAATACGGTCGCAAGGTGTTGCTTATCGATTACGACCCACAGGGTGCACTATCCGCAGGGCTCGGAGTTTCGACTCACGAGGGTCTGACCATTTATGACTTGATGCTCGATTCGAAGATCAATCCGAAAGATGCGATTCGTCAAACGTCGACGCCTGGGCTAGACGTCATTCCGGCGAACATTGAGCTTTCGGCTGCCGAAATGAAGCTGGTCAACGAATTCTCTCGCGAAAAGATTTTGGCGCGAATCCTGAAGCAACTTGTCGACGACTATGACTTGATCATCATCGACTGCCAGCCGTCGCTCGGTTTGCTGGTAGTGAACGCACTGACTGCCGCACACGGAGTAATCATCCCACTGGCAACGGAATACTTCGCTCTTCGAGGCGTTGCGATTCTGCAGGACATCATTGCCAAGGTCCAAGAGTCAACCAACGAGACCCTGAAGCTCGACGGTGTACTCGCCACCATGTACGACTCCCGCACCTTGCACTCTCGCGAAGTGATGGACAGATTGCACGAAGTGTTCGGTGACAAACTATTCAAGAGTGTCATCAACCGTACGGTGAAGTTTCCAGACGCAAGCGTCGCTGCTGAACCGATCAACTCTTATGCGAAAGACTCAGATGCTGCTGAGGCCTATCGCACCGTAGCAAGGGAGCTTGTCGCTCGTGGCTACGCACCATAAAGACGAACTAGAAGAAAATCAAAAGGCACCAAGCTTCGCAGTCAATCTAGGAAACTTCGAAGGCCCGTTTGATTTGTTGCTTAGCCTGATCTCTAAGCATGAACTAGACATCACTGAGATTTCACTTTCCAAAGTCACCGATGAATTCATCGCCTACCTAAAGCTTCTCGACGAACGAGAAGAAATGGACCAAGCATCTGAATTCTTGGTCATCGCAGCAACCTTGCTTGATCTAAAGATTGCTGGGCTACTGCCTCGCGGTGAAGTCGTTGATGCTGAAGATGTTGCGCTACTCGAGGCTCGCGACCTGCTCTTTGCTCGTCTGCTTCAGTACCGCGCTTTCAAACAGATTTCATCTTGGTTTGACACCGCACTTAACCTCGAAGCCGCTCGCACGCCTCGCAACGTGCGCATGGAAGATCGCTTCCGTAACCAGCAGCCAGAGCTGGTCTGGACGCTAACCAAAGAGCAGTTCGCAGTTTTAGCTGACGAAACCATGCGACCTCGAGAAATTCCAATGGTCGGGCTAACCCACCTTCACGCTGCGCGCGTAAGCATTCGCGAACAAGCGGGCATTGTGGTTGACATGCTGCGCAGCCGTGGCAAAGTAACCTTCTTCGAAATCATTTCCGAGATCAAAGACCGAGCAATCATCGTTGCGCGCTTTTTGGCTGTGCTCGAGCTTTACCGCCTTGCTGCACTGAGCTTCGAGCAAGACGGGCCGCTAGCAGACTTGCATCTGACTTGGAACGACAACAACTTTGACACCGAAAAGCTTGCAACCCTAGGAGCAGACTATGACGCCTGATGAAGACCTAACCGCACCGGAAATTACCGACGCTCAAGAACTGCAAGGAGCGCTCGAAGCGATTCTGATGGTGGCCGACGTTCCTGTGCCACTAGTGAACTTAGCAACTGCGCTTGAGCAACCGGTTAACGTGATTCGCGACGCCGTGCTCGCACTGAAGGCAGACTACGACGGTGACAACGGCGGTAAAGTCCGCGGGTTTGAACTTCGCGAAATTGGTGGAGGCTGGCGCATTTTTGTTCGCGCCGAGTACGACTGGGCAGTAAAACTTTTTGTGGCCGGCGAAAACCCAACCAAGTTGACGCAAGCCGGTCTGGAGACCCTTGCGGTAATCGCATACAAGCAACCTATTTCTCGTGGGCAGGTCGCCAGCATTCGCGGTGTAAACGTAGACAGTGTTGTCCGCACACTTTTGAACCGTGGATTGATTACCGAACTGTATACCGACAGTGAAACCGGTGCTGTGCACTTCGGAACTTCAGACCTAATGCTTGAGCTGCTCGGGATAAATTCGCTTGACGAACTTCCGCCAATCAGTCCGCACCTGCCAGACGCCAACAGCAACTTCGATGAGTAAAGAAGAAGACTGGACATCCAAGGAATACTACGACGAGGATGACATTGAGATTCAAGAGCTCAGTGCAAGCCAGTACCAAAAGTTGAAAGCTGAACAAGATTCAGAAGAGCGTGGCGAGGGTTTGGTTCGCCTTCAGAAGGCATTGGCTGGTGCTGGTGTCGCTTCGCGAAGAGCCTGCGAAGATCTCATCACTATGGGTCAGGTCAAAGTCAACGGCAAATTGGTGACCGAGCTCGGTAGCAAGATTGATCCAGCGAAAGATAAAGTCACTGTGCGCGGCGTTCCGGTTCAATTCGATGCCGACAAGGTTTATCTAGCATTCAATAAACCAAAAGGTGTCATCTCAAGCATGAGCGACGATGCTGGTCGCGTCGACCTGAGCGGTTACGTTACCGACTATGACCGCGTGTTCAATGTGGGCCGTCTCGATGCCGACACCACGGGTCTGTTGCTACTTACCAATGACGGTGAGCTGGCAAACCAGTTGGCGCACCCATCGTTCGGCGTTGAGAAGACTTACATCGCTAAGGTGCAGGGAGACCTAGCTGGGGCCACAGTTCAATCGTTGAAAACAGGAATCGAACTCGAGGATGGCCTGATCGCCGCAGATCGTATTCGAGTGATGTCGCAGTCAAATGGGCAGACCATGGTTGAGGTGGTGTTGCACTCAGGTCGAAATCGAATCGTGAGGCGCATGTTCGAAGCCGTAGGACACCCGGTCGTTGAGCTGGTCCGCAAGCAATTCGGCCCAATCCAACTTGGCGCTCTGAAGTCAGGGGCGGTGCGCCAACTGAGTAAAATTGAGGTCGGTGCGCTGATGAAGATTGCCTCTGGTCAGCAGAACAGAGCGCCGCGACCACCGAAGCAGAGTAAACCTAGGAGAAACAAATGACGCTAAGAGCAATTCGCGGTGCCATTCAACTAGACGTAGACGAACGTCAACACCTGCTGAAGTCGACTGCAGAACTTTTGTCGAAGGCTCTGCACGTCAACGATATTGACCCTTCGCAGTTGGTTTCTATTCTTTTCACCGCCACGCCAGATGTCACCTCAGAATTTCCAGCGCTGGCAGCGCGTGAACTAGGACTTGGCGATGTTCCGCTGATGTGTTTCGTTGAAATGAACGTCAAAGATGCAATGCCACGCGTAATTCGTCTGATGATTTGGGCAGACATCGACAAGGCTCGCGCCGAAATCGAGCACGTGTACCTACGCGGCGCCACGGCGCTCCGCCTGGACTTGGCTCAGTGAACGTAGTTAGACTCACCGGTTCGGTGCGGGTGGTTGGTGCAGGGCTTCTGGGCACCAGCGTTGGTCTCGCCCTAACCAAAGCGGGGCTCGACGTTTCCATTGAAGATGCCTCACCAGCGGTTACGAAGTTAGCGATAGATTTTGGTGCCGGTCGAGCTAGCAAAACAGATGACTCACCAAGCTTGATTGTGGTCTGCGTTCCACCGGATGTAACCGCAAAGGTCGTTGCTGACGAACTGAACAAGTTTCCAAATGCCGTAGTCACCGATGTGGCATCGGTGAAGTCTGCCGTATTGAACCAACTTGAAGCTCAGGGTGCCGACCTGTCGCGATACGTCGGTTCACATCCGATGGCGGGTCGCGAGCGCGGGGGAGCACTTTCTGGACGCGCCGATCTTTTTGCGACCCGACCTTGGGTGATTGCACCTACGCAAATGAGCAGTGCCGGTGCTGTGGCGCTGGTTGAGCAACTTGCCTTAGATCTTGGTGCCATCCCTTCACGCTTGTCGGCCGAAGAGCACGACCAAGCGGTGGCTCTTGTTTCGCACACCCCGCAGCTTGTTTCGAGTCTTCTTGCGGCTCGCCTGAACAATGCAGAATCTTC
>CAWULM010000024.1:0-9275 GCA_963923635.1 uncultured Micrococcales bacterium
GCCGACGCGGAGTTCGGTCAGCCAAACCTGCGTTACTACGGTTACCTCGATGCGATGAAGTCGGCAGACATCACAGTTGAAGACAACTGGGTTGCTGGTGCCGACTACACGATTCAGGGTGCGTACAAAGCTGCGAAGCAAATGCTCGGCAACCCGCGCCACGCACCGTCTGCAATTTTTTGCGCCTCAGATGAGATGGGCTTCGGCACCATCATGGCCGCGAAAGATTTGGGACTCGAGGTACCAAAAGACATTTCGGTTATTGGAGTCGACAACCACGACATGAGCGATTTTTTCGAACTGAGCACTATTTCTCAAAATGCTCGTGAACAGGGCATCGCTGCCGCTCAGATGATGCTCGATACGTTGGCCGACCCAGACCTTGGCAACCACGTTAACTTCGACCAGATTATTCCCTGGCCAGTGAAAATCGTGGTGCGCGGCAGCACTGCGAAGGCAACCTCTCGATAAACTTTCCACATGGCAGATTCATCATTCGACATCGTTAGCAAAGTTGACCGCATGGAAGCAGACAACGCTCTGCACCAAGCACAAAAAGAAATCGAGCAACGCTACGACTTCAAGGGCGTAGGCGCAGAGATCGATTGGGCCGGCGACAAACTACTGATCAAGGCAAACAGCGAAGAGCGTGCCAAGGCAGTGCTCGATGTGTTTCAGTCGAAGCTGGTGAAGCGTGGCATTTCTCTAAAGAGCCTCGATGCGGGCAAGCCATATGCATCGGGCAAGGAATACCGAATCGACTTGACGTTGAAGAACGGCATCGACCAAGAGAACGCGAAGAAGATCAGCAAGATCATTCGTGAAGAAGGCCCAAAGAGCGCTAAGGCTGTTATTCAGGGTGACGAACTTCGCGTTAGCAGCAAGAGTCGTGATGACCTGCAAGATGTTATTGCGCTTCTAAAGTCGAGCGACCTTCCGATCGACGTTCAGTTCACCAACTACCGCTAACGAGTTTTTACTCTGCGACGTCGATAGCGTCGATTGGCCCGGTAGGCGGGTAAGCGGTCATTGCCTCTTGCTTTAGTTTTCTGTTGTGACGGCTGGCGACAGTTGCGATTACTCCAGCGGCAAAGAATGAAATCAACGGAAACGCCATCGCCGTGACGATGCCGGTGTCTTCGACCAACAGACCCATGAATGCCTTAGAGGCCATGACGATAAGAGCGTTAGCGAGACTCATGCGGCTAAGTGCTTGGGCGGTAGACAAACCTTTGACTTGGCCACCAGCCGAATAGAACGACGGAACCATCGAGGCTGCCCCAAGGCCAGAAAAGATGAAGCAAATGATTTCCACGGTGAGTGCAAGGTGCTTGTCGGTCTTAGCTAATGCATTCGAAAGCACAATGCCTAAGGTCATCGCGGTGCCACCAACAAAACCACCGATAGCTGACATGGTGGTGAATTGAATCCTTTTGGTGATTGGTCCCGCTGCGAAGCGACCGATGATCATGGCCGCGGTGAAGATTGTGTAAGGCCAGGCGCCGAGCGTTAAGTCGACGTGCAGCACGTCACGCGAATAGATGGCGCTCCAGTCCATCATGACGAGCTCTGGCCACATCCCAGCGAACAGTCCGAGCGCTAAGAACCAAAGGTACTTCGGAGTCTTAAACCAAGAAACGCCCTTAGACTTTGACTTCTCTTGGTTGTGACTGTCTTCTTCGGGAGTTAGAAGTTTTCGGCCAGCTATTTGAAAAACGACAAAGCAGATGGCGGGGACGATGATTAGGTGCAACCAAAGCGGCATAAAGCTGGCCAGCCAACCGCTGAGTGCTGCCGAGGCGGCTGCACCGGTTGACCACGCCCCATGGAAAGAGCCGAGTAGTACTTTGCCGATTTTGTTCTGCAGCATTACCGCTTGCGCGTTCAGCGCAATGTTGAATGTGCTGAATGCCATTGACTGCATAAAGAGCACAAGGAAGAACAAGAGCGGATTGAAGATTTGACCTTGGCTGAACTGTGCAATCACAATGGCAATCGCGCTCAGACGAATGACCGGGCTGGTGCCGAAACGATTTACCAGCGTGTTCGTGAACGCGAGCGGAACTAGCGAACCGAGACCGGCGAAACCGATAATGCTGCCCCACACCGCAAAGTTCACATCGATTTGGTGAATGAGTTCGGGAATGCGCGGCAGGGTTGTGATGGCGGCGACACCCTGAGTGAAGAAAACTGCGAACAACGCAAGGCGCGCTTGAGAAAGTCTTTTATCTGAGAGTGTTTGAGACATCTCTAGATGCGGTTGGCTTCAATCAAAAGTGCTTCTTGCGGGCGCAGCACTGGCGAACGAAGACCAATCTTCTCGAGTTGGTCGCCAGTTAGTTGCACGCCATCGAACCAGTGCGGTCCGCGGAGCTGCATGAAGTCTGCGCTGCCGGCAGGTGTGACAACCTTCACTTCATAAAGCGCAGTTGCGTCAAGGCCGACCAAGCGAATGTTGCCAGGTCGCGAGAACTGCGACGGCTCAAGAGCAACGTGAGCAAAGATTGCCTCACTCTGATCTTGTGAAACTACGCCGTGCGACCAAGCGGTCGATTCGCTTTGGTCAACTCGAACCACGGTGCCGCTGTGCAGCAATGCGCGCTTGGCTTTGTAGTAATCGATGAAGCCCTTGAGCGCTGCCTTTTCTTCTGAAGTTGCAGTGGTGAGATCCCATTCGAGACCGGCGTGACCCCAAAGTGCGGTGGCGGCGCGGAATGCGATTGACAGCGTGCGGTGCGTGGAGTGTGCCTTGGTAGGGCCGATGTGTGTGCCAAGAAGTTCTGGTGGCATCACGATGGTGGTGTGACGCTGAATCGACTGGCGAGCAAGTGAGTCATTGTTGTCGCTGGTCCAGAAACGATCGGCGTGGTCAACCATGCCAAGGTCAATTCGACCGCCACCGGAAGCACAGCTTTCGATTTCAAGCCCAGGATGCTTCGCCTTCAGCTCATCGAACATGCGGTAAATCGCCTTGGTTTGAGCGTGAACCGCTGGTCGACCAAGGTGTGCTGCTTCGGTGAGCACACGGTTGTGATCCCACTTTATGTAAGCGATGTTGTATTCGCTCAAGATGGCATCGGTTTGATTGAAGACGTGCGCGAATGCGCCTTCGTTGGTGAGGTCTAGCACCAACTGATTTCTAAACTCTGGTGGCACTCGACCCGGTGCCGAGAGAATCCAATCTGGGTGCTCACGGTAGAGGTCGCTGTTCGGGTTGACCATTTCGCCTTCGAACCAGAGACCAAACTCCATGCCTCGTGAGTTCACGACATCGACAAGTGGCTTGAGTCCGTTTGGCCAGGCATCTTTGCTGACCACCCAGTCACCGAGACCGGCAGTGTCGTCACGACGTGCACCGAACCAACCATCGTCCAGAACGAAACGCTCGACTCCGATTTTTTGTGCTTCGTCAGCAAGCGCGGTGAGCTTAGTTAGATCGTGGTCGAAATAGACCGCTTCCCAAACATTGAGCGTGACCGGGCGAGGTCGAATGTTGGTTGGGTGGTTTGCGCGAGCTCGAATGGTTTGGTGAAAGCGTGCGCTCACCCCATCGATGCCGGTGTCTGAGTAGACAGCCCAAACGGTAGGTGCAGCATAGGTTTCGTTCTGCTCGAGAATTACTTCGCCAGGAAGTAGAAGTTCGGCTGCGCCGATTGATGTGCGACCGATTGCAGTGCGCTCAACTACATGTCGGTTGTTGCCGCTCCACGCTAGCGACAGACCCCAGGCTTCACCGCTGCGGTAGTTAGTTTCTGCAGTAAGACCAAACTGAACAATCGTGTAGTCGTGGCCGGTGCGACCTTCGCGACCTTCGCGCTCAAACACACCGGTGGCAATATCGCGACGCTGAGCCTGACGTTCGTTCATCCAACGACCAGTGAAGTCGAGAGTTTGCGAAACGTGATCAGGCAGCGGAAGGTAAGGAGTTAGCGACTCAACTTGAAATGGGGCATCGTTCTTGTTGGTGATCGAATAATCAACAAGTAGAACACCAAACTCATTCAGCAAAAACTTGGCGCAAACCGAAAGGTCTGCCGAGGCATCCACGCTGCAGAATTCAACTTCATAGTCGGAGTGCTGCTTGGTGTCGGTGAGTACGAAATGATGAGTGAAGTCGAGCCCGGCGCGCGAGCCAACTACCGTTGGTCGACCAAGGAAGCCTCGCGAGTTTTCGCGCCAGATGCCGATGGTTTGAGGGTCATCGAAGTCGCAGTTTGGAGTGGTCTCGCGAAGTGCCTTGATGAGGTCGGCGTCTTTGACCACCGCGTGCACCGCCGCACCCCAGTGCAACAGCGCAGGGGTGCCGGTTGAGGTGTCGAAAATGGCGGAAACTCCACCACGGCGCAGGTGAATCAGAGGCATGTAAAAACTCTAGCCCTTGGCGACGTTTAGGAAGTCGTCGCGTTCGACCAGCTTGATTCGCTCGCGACCCTGTGCAGCGCCTAACTCGCGCTCACGCTCGTCGATCATGAGCCATGCCGACCAGTCAACGAACTGCACACCACGCTTCGTCAGCAACTCAGTGACCGACTCTTCGGCTGGTGACGAAGGCTGCCACCACGATGCCTTGTCAGCAATGATGTTGCCGATGGTCTCGAGGGCGTCGCTCTTGGTGTGACCGATTAGGCCAATTGGGCCACGCTTAATCCAGCCGGTCGCGTAAACGCCATCGACATGCTTTCCGTTCTCGATCACGCGGCCGCCGTCGTTCGGTATCACACCGAGCTTTTCATCGAATGGAATCTGCGGAAGCGGCGAACCGAAATACCCGACGGCACGATAGAAGGCCTGAATCGGATACTCGCGGAATTCTCCGGTAGGCACTACCCCACCCTTGCCATCGAGCTTGGTGCGCTCGACTTTGAGGCCAGTGACTTTGCCGTTCTCGCCGATTAGCTCGACTGGAGCTGAGAAGAAGTGCAGGTGCAGTCGACGAGTTGCGCCAGTGTTCTGCGGCTCAGCGCGCAGACCTTCGAGGGTGTTCACCATGACGCGAGTTTGGTTGTTGCTGTCGATGGCCTCTTGCGAACCTTCGTCGTATTGGAAGTCTTCTTCATAAACGATGCAGTCGACGCCTTCGATGTGAGTTGCCTCACGAAGTTCGAGCGGTGTGAACTTAACTTGTGCTGGGCCACGTCGACCGAACACGTGCACATCGGTAACCGGTGAGTTGCGAAGCCCCTCATAGACGTTGCCAGGAATGTCGGTGGTGAGCATGTCGTCTGGGCGCTTGATAAGCACACGTGCAACATCAAGTGCGACGTTACCGTTTCCGATGACAGCAATCTCTTTTGCGTTGAGCGGCCACTCGCGCGGGAAGTCTGGGTGAGCGTCATACCAGTTCACGAAATCGGCAGCACCGTACGAACCGTCGAGGTCGATGCCAGGAATGTTTAGCTTCGCGTCGCGAATTGCACCGGTTGCGAAAATCACTGCGTTGTAGTGCTGCTTCAAATCTTCGAGAGTGATGTCTTTGCCGTACTGCACATTTCCGAAGAAGCGAATGTCTCCGCGGTCGAGTACTTCATAAAGCGCGCGAATGATTCCCTTGATGCGAGGGTGGTCTGGTGCAACACCGTAGCGAACCAAACCGTATGGGGCAGGCAATAGATCGAATAGGTCGATAGAAACTTCGAAGTCTCGAAGTTCTGACTTGATCAAAAGATCAGCGGCGTAGATGCCAGCAGGCCCAGCACCAACTACTGCGATTCTCGCTTTAGACATTTAGTCTTTCTTTCGTTTAGTGCAGCTGACTTTGCAACCTTAGTTGCTTCGATCAACCACAGCTTCAGCAAACTTGCGCAGGGCGTCTTTGACTGCGCCTTCCGGTAGTTCGGCAATAGCATCGACGGCCTCATCGGCCCAACGCTTCGCTTCTAGATAAGCCTTTTCCGCCACAGAATGTTCCCGCAGCTGTGCAACAACATCGGCCAAAACCGCATCGTCGCTTAGGTCGCCGTCAATGCGAGCCAGCAGAGCCGCGGCTGATGCATCGTGCGCAGCCTCCTGGCGCAGCAACAGCACTGGCAAAGTCGGCACACCCGCGCGCAGGTCGGTGCCGGGAGTCTTGCCCGACGGGCCTTCTGCCGAAATGTCGATCACGTCGTCGATCAGTTGAAAGGCAACGCCAATCTTCTCTCCGTAGGCTGCGAGCGGTGCGAGAACCGACGCTGGTGCGTCGGCGAAGATTGCACCCATCTGCGCCGACGCCGCAATCAGCGAACCGGTCTTGTCGGCGAGCACGCGAATGTAATGAGCAGTTTCGTCTTCGCCATCTTGAGGGCCAACGGTTTCGTGAAGCTGACCGATGCAAAGGCGCTCGAAGGTTTCAGCCTGGAGTTCTAGGGCACGTGTTCCTAGATTAACTCCGACTTTCGAAGCTCTTGCGAACAACAGGTCTCCGGTGAGAATTGCAACCGAGTTGCCCCAGCGAGTGTGCGCGGTTGGCACACCTCGTCGAGTAGGGGCTTCGTCCATGACGTCATCGTGGTAAAGCGTTGCTAGGTGCGTAAGTTCAACCACAACCGCAGCATCGATTACTTCTTGCTTGGTGTGATCACCGAGCTGTGCTGCAAGCAAGACCAGAACAGGTCGAATGCGCTTGCCACCTGCATCGACAAGGTGACGAGCGGTAACCTTCGCGATTGGGTCGGTGTGTGCCGTGGCCTCAAGTAATTCTTCTTCAACCTTGACCAAACCGTTCTCGATGTTGGCGAGCAAATTGCGATCCGCAATTTTGCGAAGTTGACGTGGAAGTTTAGGAGTTGGCATTAACGAGCTGCCTTCTTTGCTGGAACGAATCCACGGTGCAGTGCGACGACACCGAAACTCAGATTTTTGTATTCAACATTTTCGTAGCCAACTGCGGCGATGTCGGCCGCAAGCTTCGCGCGTGACGGCCAAGCCTTGATCGAGTCGGCAAGGTATGAGTAAGCCTCAGGGGTCTGCGAGAAGAAGCGCGAGATGCGCGGCAGCAAGTGCGCCAAATAGAAGTTGTAGATACCGCGCAGTACCGGAGTTGTCACCTGCGAGAATTCGCAAATCACCACGCGGCCACCAGGTTTCGTGACACGGAAGAATTCGCGAAGAGCGGCATCAACATCAACGACGTTACGAAGACCAAAAGAAATGGTCACTGCGTCAAACTCATTGTCTTTGAAAGGAAGTTTGGTTGCATCCGCAAAAACGAATTCGATTTCAGGGTGACGCTTGCGACCTTCAGCCAACATACCTTCGCTGAAATCCCCGGCGACCAAACGAACACCTTCGGCGGCGAAAGCTGCAGTTGAAGAGCCGGTGCCGGCGGCGACATCCAAGATGGACTGACCAGACTTAGGTTCGACCAGGCGAGCCACTTTTGATCTCCATAGGCGAGACTGACCGAACGACAGTAGGTCGTTGGTTAGGTCATAGGTGGGGGCCACTTCGTCGAACATGGCCGCGACCTCTGCTGGCTTTTTGGCCAGGTCGGCTTTCGTCACTACTCCAGTTTACCTTTTAAGGTCAAAGGCCTCACCCGAGGGAGCGTGAGGCCTTTGAGCTAGGAGATAGGGTTAGTCGTTCTCGTAGAAGAAGTCTCGGTTCGGATCTTTGCGCATGCGCAGTGATCTGTAGCCAGCTACTGCGGCGAGCGCCAGTCCGCCAGCCATCAGCGAAGCCAAGCCAAATGAGGCCGACTCCATAAAGCGGTCGGCCGGAGTGCGGTCGGTGGTGCGAACGCCACCAAGATCAATGGCTGGCGAAGAGTTTGGGTCGATTGCGCTGACGTGGCGGTCACCAGGGGCTCCGGCAGGTGGGTTTCCCGGAGTGCCGTCTAGAGGAGCTACTACGTAGTGCGAGCCGCGCACCGAGGCGCCGTTCAAGTTTGACGGGTCGGTGGCGCCAGCCGAAGCGCTAGGGGCAGGGGTTGGCTGCGGGTTGACCGGGGTGATGCCGCCAGTAGAGCTGCCACCCTTGTTGTTGTCGTCGTCACCGTTGTCTTCGTCGCGGTGCGGGCGAATGACTACCGGAGGAATTACGCCTACCTGGGTTGGGTCTTTTGGCTTGTAGTGGTGGTCACCGTCATCGCCAGAGTGGTGATCGTCACCACCGTCTTCGCCGCCTTCGCCGTCTTCCGTCAGATAGCCACTCGGGTGCACGCCCTGGCTCACCTTTGGTGCGCCAGCAAACGATGCTGCCTGAGCAGGAGTTGAAAGCGCGAGTGGAAGCAACGCAAAGGCCACCACAACGGTGGCTGCGGCTAGCGTCTTTGGCTGTGCCATGACATACTCCTCGCGGTTAGACTGGAAAGGTTCCGATTTCAGAGTAGAGCCGATTACCAGCGGCATCCTAGGGTTTTGAACCAACTCACAGGCAATACTCAGTAAGGCTGCAATGCGGGTAACGACCAAGTTTGACCGGTCATCGACCCTGCCTTTGATGCAGCGGCTGCCCGAAAACCCACTCACCTTTATTCGAGAAGGCGATGGTCTTGTCGGCTGGGGAATTCACACCGTTTTGACTGCATCCGGGCCTGATCGCATCGGTGACTTGGCAAGGGCCTGGCGAGAGCTGGTGGCCAGCGCAACCGTCGATGACGATGTTCGGCTACCGGGCTCTGGTTTGGTTGCCTTTGGCGCCATCGCGTTCGATGAACAGAGCAAAGCCACCAGCGTTTTGATTGTTCCGAAGGTTGTGCTCGGCTCACGCGATGGTGACTTCTGGTTTACCAGCGTCGATGGCGCTGCCTTACCCGCCGCGTCACCGATTCGATCATCAACCATCGAAAGTTTGCAATCGGGCGCATTGACTCGCAGTGGCTTCAAAGCCGCCGTTAGTTCGGCACTCGCCGCCATCGGTGGCGGTCGAGTTGAAAAGGTTGTGATTGCGCGCGATCTGGTTGCGTCGATCGATGACAGTTTTGACATTCGCAGCCCGCTGCAAAAACTTGCGGAGCGTTACCCGGCTTGCTGGGTCTATTCGGTCGATGGTTTGTTTGGTGCATCTCCTGAACTTTTGGTTCGCGTTTCACACAAGCAAGTATCGGCGCGAGTGTTGGCTGGCACTGCCGGCCGCGGCACCGACCCAGGAGTTGATCAAGCTATCGGCGCAGCGCTCACCTCGTCGCACAAGAATTTGGTTGAACACTCCTTCGCGGTTGACTCAATGGTTCGCGCGCTCGCACCATTCTGCGCACACGTTGATGCAGACGAGGTGCCGTTTTCGTTGAAGCTTCCAAACGTCTGGCACCTAGCGAGCGATGTGCACGGTGTGCTGCGCGACGACGCATCGGTGCT
>CAWULM010000025.1:0-9037 GCA_963923635.1 uncultured Micrococcales bacterium
TGGCTGTTTCCGGTGCTCTTGCCGGGCTTGCCGGTGCGACTCAGATCCTGGGCACTGAGCAACACTTGACCACCGGTGTCTCGGCTAGCTACGGCATCGACGCGATTACCGTGGCACTCCTTGGGCGATCAAACCCGTGGGGAGTGCTCGCCTCTGGTGTGCTCTTCGGTGCACTTCGCGCAGGCGCGGTGACCATGCAGGCTGACCAGTCTGTTCCGGTTGATATCGTCTTGGTGGTTCAGTCGATGATTGTTTTGTTTATTGCAGCACCGCCACTGGTGCGAGCGATTTTCCGAGTGAAAGCGCAGGTGAACAATGAGGCTAAGTAAACGTCCTGCGTTCACGGTTTTGGTGGTTTCGCTACTAACTGTCTTATTGTCGCTAATTGCGCCAGCAGATCAGGTCATGGTCAAGATTGCTACCGACCACGATGCTTTCACCCTCCCTGACCTGCAGTTGGCTGTTGGTTCGGTCACTTTGTGGTCGGCGGTTTTGTCAGCTGTCTTGGCCATCGCTGCACTAGTCTTGCGCTTTGTCTTGAAGAAACAAGTTCACGGCCTAATCACTGCGGTCAACTTCTTGTTGTTCGCATGGTCGGCTCTGGTGTATCTATATCACGGCAACACCATGACTTTGACTTCCCTGCTGCAGGGCTCACTCGCACTTTCGGTGCCTCTGATTTTCGGTTCGATGGCGGGTGTGCTCTCTGAGCGAGTGGGCATTGTCAACATCGCCATTGAGGGGCAGCTGCTATTCGGTGCCTTCACCTCGGCAATGCTCGCTACGCTGACCCACAACATGTGGATCGGCCTTGTCGGCGCATTGGTGGCTGGTTCTGCGGTGGCCTGGTTGCTGGCGGTGTTCAGCATCAAGTACCGCGTCGACCAAATCATCGTCGGTGTTGTGGTCAACGTTTTGGTGGTTGGTCTAACTAACTTCCTTTACGGAACGTTGATGGAGAGCAATCCGTTCGTGTTCAATGAGCCACCACGATTCAAAGCTTTCGAGATTCCACTGCTCTCCAAAATTCCGGTAATTGGTCCGGTGCTGTTCAACCAGACACCAATCGTTTATCTGATGTACATCGCACTCGTGATTGTTTACATTGCTCTATTCAAGACGCGCTGGGGTCTTCGCGTTCGCGCAGTTGGAGAATATCCAAAGGCAGCAGACACCGTTGGTATTCAGGTCTATCGCACTCGCTACATGTCAGTAATGATCGGTGGCGGTCTAGCAGGTCTCGGTGGTTCGTTCTTCACAATCGGTCAGGTTGGTTCGTTCGGGCAGTCAATGACTCACGGCGCTGGTTACATCGCTTTGGCTGCTTTGATCTTCGGTCGCTGGAATCCGCTGCTGGCAGCCTGTGCCGCGCTGCTGTTTGGTTTCGCGCAAAACCTGCAGTACGGCCTGGCCATCATCGGTTCACCGCTACCTAGCGAGTTCTTGCTGATGCTTCCTTATCTGCTTACTGTTATTGCCGTGGCTGGGTTGGTCGGCAAGGTGACCGGGCCAGCTGCTACCGGTAAGCCGTACATCAAGGAGTAATCGTGGAGATCAACTGGGATGCACTTCGCGAAGCCGCGCGGTCGGCTATGCAGAAGGCCTATGTTCCTTACTCGAAGTTTCCGGTGGGAGCAGCCGCGCTAACCGAAGACGGTCGACTCGTTTCAGGTTGCAACGTGGAGAATGCTTCTTATGGTTTGACTCTCTGTGCTGAGTGCTCACTTATTTCAGAGCTGACTATGTCAGGCGGAGGCAAGCTCGTTGCATTCACTTGCGTCGATGGTCACGGAAACGTTCTCATGCCGTGCGGTCGCTGTCGCCAACTATTGTTCGAACACAGCGCAAAAGGCATGGTGTTAGAGACCGTGTCTGGAATGCGAACCATTGACCAGGTAATTCCGGATGCATTTGGCCCAGACGATCTAGTGGAGCGTGCTTGATGTCTTTCAATGCCGTTGAGTTGATTATCAAAAAGCGCGAGCATGGCGAACTAACAACCGCTGAAATCAACTGGCTGGTTAGCAACTACACCAGCGGAGTGGTGGCAGACGAGCAGATGAGTGCCATGACTATGGCAATTTTGCTGAACGGCATGAACCGCCGCGAGATAACCGATCTCACCATGGCCATGATTGCCACCGGTGAAAGACTCGATTACTCGAAACTCACCATGCCGACTGCCGATAAGCACTCAACTGGTGGGGTTGGCGACAAGATCACGCTTCCGTTGGCACCGCTTGTGGCAGCCTTCGGTGTTGCCGTGCCTCAGCTGAGTGGCCGCGGCTTGGGTCACACCGGCGGCACGCTCGACAAGCTCGAATCGATTCCAGGATGGCGTGCCGCTCTTTCAAACCAAGAGATGTTCGATCAATTGCAGCAGGTTGGAGCAGTGGTTTGTGCAGCTGGTTCTGGTTTGGCTCCTGCTGACAAAAAACTTTACGCCCTTCGCGATGTCACCGGTACGGTCGAGGCAATTCCGCTGATTGCGTCATCGATCATGTCGAAGAAAATCGCCGAAGGTACCGGCGCGCTGGTGCTCGACGTGAAGGTCGGATCTGGCGCATTCATGAAAAACCTGGAACGTGCGAAAGAGCTTGCTCGCACGATGGTTGAGATTGGTCAAGACGCCGGTGTAAAGATTTCGGCACTGCTCACCGACATGTCTACTCCGCTCGGTTTGAAGATTGGCAATGGGCTCGAAGTGGAAGAGTCGGTTGAGGTTCTGTCTGGCGGAGGTCCAGCCGATGTAGTCGAAATCACCGTGCAGCTGGCAACCGAAATGTTGCGTCTGGTTGGCAAAACCGATGTCGATGTTGCCGCTGCACTAAAAGATGGTCGAGCCATGGACAAATGGCGCGAAATGATTTCAGCACAGGGTGGAGATCCAGATGCCAAGATTGTGCGCGGAAGACACTCTCACACAGTGGTAGCAAGTGCTGCGGGATTCCTCTCTACCGTCGATGCCTTGAGTTTTGGTATCGCATCTTGGCGTTTAGGCGCTGGCCGCGCGCGCAAGGAAGACGCCGTTCAGGCTGGTGCGGGGATCGAACTGCATAAACAGCAAGGGCAAAAGGTTTCTGCGGGTGATCCTTTGTTCACTCTTTACACCGACGTCGAACCGCGCATTCAGGCTGGGCTCGATGCCTTGAGCGGTGGTTTTGCGATTACCGCTGACGCCGGTGCTGACCGCAGACTTATTCTCGACAGGTTGCAGGGTTGATGGTCGAGATTCCTTTTAAGTTCAGAAACTTCGTCTCGGCCGACGGTCGCATCAAGCGTTTGCCGGTGAAGCTCGGAAAGAAAATCGAACTTGCCGATTGGGCTTATACCCTGTTTGAGGCCGACCGCGTTTACTCCGAGCGTGAAGTGAACGACACCATTGGTGAATACATCGTCGACTTCGCTCTGATCAGGCGCATGCTGGTGGAAGCAGGCAAGCTCGAGCGCGATAAGTACGGCTACGAGTACCGCAAGGTGAGTTAAACGCTAAGCTCCAGCGTTATTTTCAATTTCTGACCGATTGTGATCGATTCTGGTTTGCGCAGGGCGTCTTTGAGGGGCACCAGGTAACCACCGTTCTTAGGGAACAGCGAGGTCGTGATGGTTGTTTTGCCTACAGTCACTGCACAGGGAATCACGCCCCAGCCATAGCTGACCAGTGAGGCAACCTGCTTGATGTCGGCTACGGCATCGTCGCTGACGGCCGCGAAATAGAACGGCGCAGGGCCGCGCCACTCGAACACCTCAGAATCAAAAGACAAGCGCATGCTGTGAGTTTATGGCAATCGGTTGCCAGAGTAGAGTTGTTTCAAACGCAGGAGTTGAGTTACATGAGCAGCCACGAGGCTATTTCGCATTGGGTAAACGGAAAGTTAGTTGCCGGTAATTCTGGCAGCTTTGGCGATGTCTACGACCCAGCCTTGGGCGTCGTGACCAAACAGGTGGCACTTGCCACAACTGCCGAGGTTGATTTCGCAGTGCGCGCTGCCGCCGAGGCCTTTCCTGCCTGGCGGGATGCTCCTCAGTCGCGTAAGCAGGCGATCATGTTCAAGTTTCGCGAACTGCTCAATGAACGCAAAGGCGAACTAGCCGAAATCATTACCAGCGAACATGGCAAGGTTTTGTCTGACGCACTCGGAGAAATCACCCGCGGGCAAGAGGTTGTCGAATTCGCCTGCGGAATGCCTCACCTGCTAAAAGGCTTCTACACCGAAAACGCATCTACCGGTGTCGACGTTTACTCAACGCGTCAACCACTTGGTGTGGTTGGTATCATCAGCCCGTTCAACTTTCCAGCCATGGTGCCAATGTGGTTCTTCCCAGTTGCAATCGCGGCAGGTAACACCGTTGTGCTAAAGCCTTCAGAGAAAGATCCGTCTGCAGCAATCTGGATTGCGAAACTCTGGAAAGAGGCTGGTCTTCCTGACGGTGTGTTCAATGTTGTCAACGGTGACAAAGAGTCAGTAGACGCTCTGCTCACACACGAACTTGTTCAAGCGATTTCTTTTGTTGGTTCAACACCGATTGCAAAATACGTTTACGAAACTGGCTCGGCACACGGCAAGCGCGTTCAAGCACTCGGCGGCGCAAAGAACCACATGCTTGTCCTGCCTGATGCCGATTTAGATTTGGTTGCTGACTCGGCAATCAACGCAGGTTTCGGTTCGGCTGGCGAGCGATGCATGGCTATTTCTGTGGTCGTTGCTGTTGAACCTGTGGCCGATGCGCTAATCGGTAAGCTCACTGAGCGTATGGCAAAGCTTCGCACTGGCGACGGCCGTCGCGGTTGTGACATGGGGCCTCTGGTGACTAAGCAGCACCGCGACAAAGTCGCCTCTTACATCGACATCGCCGCAAGCGACGGGGCAGTCGTTGTCGTCGACGGTCGTAATGACAACTTCGATGGCGATGCCAACGGGTTCTGGCTTGGGCCAACTCTGCTAGACCGGGTTCCGACAACTTCGAAGGTCTACACCGAAGAAATCTTTGGTCCAGTGCTTTCGATCGTGCGAGTGAATAGCTATGACGAAGGTCTAGCGCTAATCAACTCAGGTGCCTTCGGTAACGGCACCGCAATTTTCACCAACGATGGCGGTGCGGCAAGACGCTTCCAATACGAGGTGGAAGTCGGCATGGTCGGCATTAATGTGCCTATTCCGGTGCCAGTGGCCTACTACTCATTCGGTGGTTGGAAGAACTCTCTATTCGGTGACACCAAGGCCCATGGTGTTGAAGGCGTACACTTCTTCACTCGTGGCAAAGCAATTACCTCGCGTTGGTTAGACCCGAGCCACGGTGGAATCAACTTGGGGTTCCCGCAAAACTAGGCAGAACATGACACACGAAAATATCGCACCGCTAAGCAAACTTTATGAGCGCCATTCGTCCAAGTGGCGTCGCTTTCCAAGTGACGTGCTACCTATGCACGTTGCTGAAATGGATTTCGAAATCGCTGAGCCAATCAAGCGCGTGCTTATAGAAATGGTTTCCAACTCTGACATCGGTTACCTCGGCCCAACCCCTGAGATTGCCGATGCCTTTGAAGGATTCGCTCTGCGACACTGGGGGTGGCAAATTGATAAGAAGCAGCTGCGCCTAGCCACCGATGTCGGTGTTGCCACCGTTGAATACCTTCGGTACAACCTAAAGCCAGGGGAGCGCGTGATCATCACCACTCCCGTCTATAACGGGTTTCACCACTGGCTTGAAGAACTTCATGTCGAGCCTGTGCAGGTTGACTTGCTGCGCGCAGGAAACGTCTGGAGCCTAGATCTAGATGCAATCGAAGAGCAGTTCAAGGCTGGAAACACCACCATCTTGCTTTCGAATCCACATAACCCCACCGGAACTGCCTTCACTCGTGAAGAGTTGACTGCGCTAGCAGCAATTGCTCGCAAGCACGGCGCCACTGTGATCAGTGATGAGATTCACGCGCCGCTAACGCACTCGGCTAAGTTCACCCCGTTTCTCGACTGTGGCGAAGATGCCCGTGAGGTTGGCATCTGCATCACAAGCTCGAGCAAGTCGTTCAACCTGGCTGGGTTGAAGATTGCCTTCGCTCTTACTCAAAGCGTGAACATGAACGAGAAAGCCGCAAAACTTCCTGAGGCGGCACACTGGCGCTCGAGCATTCTTGGTGCTTTTGCCATGGCGAGTGCTTTTAGCGAGGGCGATGAGTGGTTAGCGCAAACCAATGAAACCATTCGCGAAAATGCCGAACATTTAGTGTTGGAACTTGCGCGTCTGCTACCTGAAATCAAAACCCACGTGCCAGATGCAAGTTACCTGGCTTGGCTCGACCTTAGCGATTTCTCCATGACTACCGAGGAGATTTTCGAAAAGGCCAAGGTGGCGTTTGTTCCAGGGCCAGACATGGGTGGCGAGGCTTTCAAGAACTTTGCCCGCATGAACATAGGCACCAGCAAAGAGATCATTACGGCCGCGCTTGAGCGCATTGCCGCCGCTCGCTGATTTATTTAAAGGCGATTGCGAGCGCTTGCTCGATGTCGCGAATCAAATCGTCTGGATGCTCTAACCCAACCGAAAGTCGCACCGTTGATGGTGTGATTCCCATGCTCGCCTGAACTTCTGCCGGTAGACGTCGATGTGTGGTTGATGATGGGTGAGTGATCAGAGACTTGGCATCGCCGAGGTTGTTCGAGATGTCGATGACCAAAAGCGAATTCATAAACTTGAACACCTTCGCCTTTGGTGCGTTGAATTCGATGGCTAGAGTCGTACCACCGCCGGTCATCTGCTTGCGAGCTAGCGCATTGTTCTTGTGGCTCTTCAACCATGGGTAGTTGACCGACTTGACTGCTGGGTGCTTCTCGAGGGCCTTAGCAATCGAGTAAGCGCTGGTCCACATGCGTTCGACTCGCATCTGCAAAGTTTCGAGTGACTTCAGCATGATCCAGGCGTTGAACGGGCTCATCGAAGGGCCGGTGTGGCGAGTGAAAGGAATCACAGATTCCTTGATGAACTTCTTGGTTCCAAGAATCGCGCCACCCAGTGCTCGACCTTGGCCATCGATGTGCTTGGTGGTTGAGTAGACCACCACGTCGGCTCCAAGCTCCAGCGGGCGCTGTAGCACAGGCGACGCCATTACGTTATCAACGATGACCGTGGCTCCAACCTTGTGAGCCAGGTCGCTCACAAAGCGAATGTCCGTGATTTCGCCAAGCGGGTTGCTCGGGCTTTCGATGAAGACCGCCTTGGTTTTCTTTGAGAGCGCTTTGCGCCAGGCATCCTTGTTGTCAGGGTCAACCAAAGTGACCTCGACACCCCAACCAGGCAGAATCTCGGCGATGATCACGTAGCAAGACGAGAACATGGCTGAAGAAGCCACGACGTGGTCGCCAGCCTTGACAAGGCAAGCCAGTGAGGCAAATACCGCAGCCATACCAGAGGCGGTCGCCACGGCCGCTTGAGCGCCTTCGAGTGCAGCCAGTCGCTGCTCGAACATGGCGACGGTTGGGTTGGCGAAGCGCGAATAGAGGTAGTGATCGGTTTCCTCGCGGAATGACGACTCGGCCTGCTCGGCAGAATCGTAGGTGAAGCCAGAGTTTAGAAACAGTGCTTCAGAGGTCTCACCGAAGCCGGTGCGGTTCAGTCCGCCGCGCACAGCAACGGTCGAAGGGTCTAGTTGCCACTTCGGTTGCTTAGTTGATTGTGGGTTTTGATAACCCCAAGGGCGGCCGCGCTTAGTCATTAGGCGATTTTATCAGCGTGGATGCCGCCAGCGAAAACTCAGTCTTCGCCGATGTCTTCGTTCCAGAGTTCTGGGTTTGCTTCGATGAAGTCACCCATCAGCTTGATTAGGCCTGGGTCGTTCAAGACGTGGAGTTCTGCGCCGTGTTCGGCGACCCAGTCTTGTCCGCCCATAAAGTTCACGTCGTCACCGACAATTACGCGACCGATGCCGAATTGGCGAATCAGGCCAGAGCAGTACCAGCATGGGGAGAGGCTGGTTGCCAAAGTTACTTTGCGGTAAGAACGCTGTCTACCCGCATTGCGAAACGCTGAGGTTTCGCCGTGCATTGAGGCATCGCCTTCTTGCACGCGGAGGTTGTGGCCGCTGCCTAGCAGTCGACCTTCTTCGTCGAAAAGTGCGGCACCGATTGGAATGCCGCCTTCGGCGAGACCGAGGTGTGCCTCGGCAATGGCAACTTGGAGTTTCTCTTCGTCAGTTGCGAAGATCTGTCCAACTTTGAATTCCATTGCCGAGGCTCCTCGTATTAGGGGTTGTTACTTAGTTGTTCTTCTTACCGAAGACTGGGTAGAGCACTGCGTAAACCACAGCTGCGACTACGAAGCCTACGATGGCGGTGATGTCTCCGACATTCCATGCCTTAGCAAGAGGACCTAGGTAAGCCAACTGGTTGGCGAAGCCCCAGATCGAGAACACGGTTGCTACTACGAAAGCAATAGGGCCGGCTGCGTTCTCTTTACCACTGAGGGCAAGCTTTCCGAAGTCTGCCGAGCCACGGAGGATGCGGTCGGTAAGTACAACAGCGATCCATGGAGCAACCCAGTAGGAAACGACGAGCAAGAAGTTTTCTAGCTGCGCACCAAGACCCTTAGGGTCAAGAACTGCAGCATCGAAAGCTACGATTCCGCCGATGATTCCAGCGAGAGCAACCATGATTGCGCGACGAGTCTTGAAGCCAAGATTGAAGCCCATAGCTAGGAACGACATTGCACCCGAGTAAACGTTCAGAACGTTTGCTGAGATCGAACCAACTGCGATGCTTAGCAAGGTTAGCGGAGCCAACCAGCTAGGAAGCAATGCCACGAACACATCGGTAGGAGAACCCTTACCAACTAGCGTCCAAGCGACAACACCAAGGCCCATGAGCACGGTGGTGCTGGTGAAGTTTCCAAGACCAGCGAACCAAGCTAGCGCACGCTTGCTCGAGTTAGCAGGTAGGTAGCGGGTGTAGTCCGAAGCAAATGGAGTCCAGCCGGCGGTGTAACCGTAAGCTGCTCCAGCTGCCAGGGTGAATGAAGCCCAGTTGAAAGAGCTTGCAACACC
>CAWULM010000026.1:0-9036 GCA_963923635.1 uncultured Micrococcales bacterium
ACTTCACCACGTTCACAAACAAAGATGTTGTCGGCACCGAGTTCGGTGGCATTCTGAAGAACCTCATTGCAGTTGCCATCGGTATCGTCAACGGTGTTGGTTACGGCCAAAACACCAAAGCGTCGATCATGACCCGCGGTCTCGCAGAGATTTCACGATTCGCCGAAGCATACGGCGCTCGTCGCGAGACCATGAAGGGTTTGGCTGGACTTGGTGACCTAATTGCAACAGCCGAGTCACCACTTTCGCGTAACCACAAAGCTGGTGAAATGCTCGGCAAAGGCTATCGACTCAACGAAGTCATCAAGCGCCTTTCTCAAACCGCTGAAGGTCTGAGTTCGATTGCACCAATTCTTTCGCTTGCCGAGGCTAAAGGCATTCGCATGCCAATCGTCGAGCAGGTTCACCTGGTAATGCAGGGCAAGATGAGCCCGCGCGACATTGCGCCGCACCTAACTCACGAATCAGACGAACCGCAGGGCGAGTAATGTCAAAACTTCGAGTGCTGTTGCTGTTCGGTGGTCGTTCATCCGAACACTCGATTTCTTGCGCCACCGCCGCCGGTGTGATGGGTGCAATCGATCGCAATCGGTTTGAAGTTGTTCCGGTTGGCATCACCAAGCAGGGTGTGCTTTGCCCAGTTGCCGATGACCCAACGCCGTGGGCGTTGACCAGTGGCGAATTGCCAGTGGTCGAGTTCAATGGCAAAAAGGTGATCTGGCCTGACTTCGGTGTACACGAACTTCGCTACGAAGACACCACCACAGGCACTGTTCACTCGCTTGGCGAGATTGATGTGGTTTTCCCGGTGCTTCACGGACCATACGGCGAAGACGGAACCATTCAGGGCTTCCTGGAGCTGCTCGACATTGCTTATGTCGGCAACGGTGTTTTCGCCTCGGCCGCTGGCATGGACAAAGAGTTCACCAAAGCACTGTTCTTAGCTGCCGAAGTTCCGGTGACTCCACACGTAGTCATTCGCGAAACCGAGTGGCTGAACGACCCAGAGTCGGCGCTCGAGCGCGTTCGCACTCTCGGGGGAACTCCGTTGTTTGTGAAGCCAGCAAGAGCAGGCTCTTCGATGGGTGTGACCAAGGTTAACAACATGGATGACTTCGCCGCAGCCTGCGAAGAAGCCTTCGGTCACGACTCGAAGTTAGTAGTCGAGCATGGTCTGAAAGCTCGCGAAGTAGAGTGTGCAGTTTTGGCAGGGCACAACGGTAAGCGCCCTCGTGTTTCTGTCGCTGGTGAAATCGTGGTGAAGGGTAGAGAGTTTTACGACTTCGAAGCTAAGTACCGAGATGAAGACTCAGTTGACTTGATCGTGCCTGCTGATTTGACCTCAGATCAGCTGCATGAAATGCAAGAGATTGCAAGACGAGCCTTTAACGCTATCGGCGGTGCCGGCTTGGCGCGCGTTGACTTCTTCTTGACCGATGAAGGCTTCGTGGTGAACGAGATCAACACCATGCCTGGTTTCACACCGCTATCGATGTTTCCATCGCTCTGGCAGGCGAGCGGCATTGCCTACAAAGATTTGATTAGCGAGCTAATCGACCTAGCTCTCGAAGACCGCAGCTAACTACTCGCAGTGGCGAGTAACTTTGCCAGTGTTCACTGCATCGCTCAGCGCATCAAGCACGGCGGCGCCAGAAACAACCTTGTTGTCCACTAAAACTTCAGTGGTAGGCACTCGTGCAAATGTGATGAATCGATAGTTTGGCGCTTTAGAGTCGTCAACCAACCAATCGACACCGCTGACGGTGTAGCAGCGAAGTGTGCTCACTTCGACCGGAGTAATTCCGCATCGAGTGATAACACTCGAAGGCTGACCCCATGAACCGGTGGCTTGAGCGTCGGTGTTGTTCTTAGTTTGACCGTCGACAGTGTCTGGCAGGCGAACCGTCACGTCGGCGCAAGCCGGGTTGTTGGCATCTGGTGCGGCATCTACGTGCACTGTTCTGCTGCAGCCACTCAGCAAAAGGGTGGCGGCCAGCAATACCGTGCCGATTCGCAAAATCTTCATCAAGAACAGGCTACCTTTGAATAGTGAGCAAACCAGAAACCATCGCCGAGATTGGCGAGAATGAGGCGCTTCGCCGCACCGTTTCTAGGTTGAACTCGGGATCATTCGCCATTGTTGGATCGGGCGATGATGCTGCGGTAGTGCGCACCACCGATGACTCATTCGTGGTCACCACCGACACCATGATCGAGGGTCACGACTTCAGGCTGGACTGGTCAAGTTTCTATGACCTCGGTTTCAAAGCCATTGCCACCAACCTTTCCGATGTGGCAGCTATGGGAGCGAGGCCGACCTCGCTGGTTGTTGCCATCGCCTTGCCAGCGAGCACGAGAGTTAGTGAACTCGAAGCATTCGCCGACGGACTTCGTGATGGCTGCGAACAACTTGCCCCAGGTTGCGCGGTTGTCGGGGGAGACCTTGCTGCAGCCGATCAGGTTTTCATCTCGGTCACGGCTCACGGGCAACTAGAAGGTCGCCAACCGGTGCTTAGAAGCGGCGCACAACCAGGTGACATCGTGGCGGTCGCTGGCACGCTCGGTCGTGCAGCGGCTGGGCTGGCGCTGTTGTTTTCGGGCAATCAAGATGCCATCAACGCCTACGACGATTTTGTGAATACCCAGCGCCGACCGAACCCTCCAGTCTCGGCTGGTGTGGCTGCCGCTAATGCAGGTGCTACCAGCATGCTCGACATCAGCGATGGCCTTGCCAAAGACGCTGGACGAATTGCGAAGGCCTCATCGGTTTCGATAAACCTTCGTGGACAAGATTTGGATGGCTTTGTTGCAATGCTCGAAGAGCCGGCACGCGCAATCGGTGCCGATGCCTTCGCCTGGGTGTTGCACGGGGGAGAAGATCATTCTCTACTTGCAACTTTTCCTGCAGGCGCAGCATTGCCAAGGCAGTTCAAAGCAATTGGAGTTGTGTCTGCAGGTTCGGGTCTCACGCTCGATGGGCAGCCCCTTGCAGAAAAAGGCTGGGACTCGGTAGTCGGAAACTGACTACTTGTGCAATTGGCTGTTTAGCGTGACTCCGGCACCGCTGCGAGCCAGTGCCTCAACGCGACCATTTACCGAATTGCGTCGGAAGAGTAAACCTGCGACCCCTGAGAGTTCGGTCGCCTTCACGGCGCGCTCACCCTTCTCGTCAATAAGAGTGACCTTGGTACCTGCGGTCACATAGAGTCCGGCTTCTACGACGGAGTCATCGCCGATCGAAATGCCAACACCAGCATTTGCTCCAAGCAATGCACGCGAACCGATGGTCACTCGTTCACGACCACCACCAGACAGAGTTCCCATGATCGATGCGCCACCGCCGATGTCAGAGCCATCGCCGACAACCACACCTTGCGAAATGCGACCCTCAACCATTGCAATCCCTAGAGTGCCCGCGTTGAAGTTCACAAAACCCTCGTGCATGATTGTGGTGCCTGGTGAAAGGTATGCACCGAGACGAACGCGCGATGCGTCGGCGATGCGAACCTTCTCAGGTGTTACGTAATCGAGCAGGCGAGGAAACTTGTCGATGGCGTGAATCGTAATTCCCGCGCGCTGCAATCCGGGTCGAAGTTCATCGAGCTGGGTTGCTGAAACTGGTCCGGCTGAAGTGAAAGCCACAATCGGCAAAGCAGGAATAAGACCCTGCAGGTTGATGGTGTTTGGCTTCACGATGCGGTGTGAAAGCAGGTGGAGTCGAAGATAGGCATCAGCTGTACTGGTCACTGGCAGCGCGAGGTCAATCTCGGTGCGAACCACAGAAACGGTGACATTGCGGCGCTTGTCTTCGCCGACCAAAGCATCGAGTTGCTTAGGGACAACCCAGAGTGCGTCGGTCTTTGGGGCATCGCCCAGTTGAGGGTGCGGGTACCAAACGTCGAGAACCTCTCCGTCGGCAGCGATCGACGCTAAACCGTGGCCCCAAGCCTTGCTGTCAATGTAGTTTTCCTCAGTCACAGGTCAAGGTTACATTAGGCTCGATACTGTGAGCTCTGTAACCCTGAATGTAGGCACCGATGTGGTCGATCTGACCACGCAACTTTGCAATATTGAATCGGTTTCTGGCAACGAGAAGAACCTCGCCGATGCCATTGAGCAGGCGCTTCGCTCTGCCCCGCACCTCGAGGTCATCAGAGATGCCGACGCCGTGGTCGCTCGCACCAACCTGGGTCGCGCCAACCGCGTAATCATCGCCGGTCACATCGACACCGTGCCAGTTGCTGACAACCTTCCGGTCGAAGTTCGCAACCTTGATGGAGTAGATGTCTTATGGGGTCGTGGAACGGTGGACATGAAGGCTGGCGCTGCTGTGCAACTAAAGCTCGCGGTCGAACTCAGCGAACCAAATGTCGATGTCACATGGGTTTTCTACGACCACGAAGAAGTTGACGCTGCTCTCAACGGGCTAGGCCGCATTTCTAGAAACCGTCCAGAACTTCTCCAGGGTAGCTTCGCTGTTCTATGTGAGCCTTCTAGCGCCGCTGTCGAAGGTGGTTGCAACGGCACCATGCGCATCGAAGTTCGCACCAAAGGAGTCAAGGCCCACAGTGCAAGACCTTGGATGGGTGAGAACGCAATTCACAAAGCTGGTGAACTGCTCGACATGCTTCACAACAACCGCCCAGCAGCCTTCGAGGTTGAGGGATTGGTTTACCGCGAGAGCCTCAATGCGGTTTTGATTAGCGGTGGCATTGCTTCGAACGTGATCCCAGATGAGACCGTGGTAACCGTGAACTACCGCTTCGCACCGAACAAGACCGTAGAAGAAGCCTTTGACTACCTGAAGGTGTTCTTCGATGGTTACGAGATAAAACTCATCGATGCTGCCGCAGGAGCCAAGCCAGGACTAGACCGACCACAGGCTGCAGCATTTGTTGCTGCCACTGGTTCAACCGCAAAACCGAAGTACGGCTGGACCGACGTCGCTCGATTCAGCGAGCTAGGCATTCCTGCAGTTAACTTCGGCCCTGGCGACCCGAACAAAGCGCACGCCGATGACGAGAACGTACCAGTTCAGCAGATCATCGATTGCGAACGCGCTCTGCGCAGCTGGCTAACCGCATAGTCTTATGAACCGCATTCTGAACATCACCAATAAGTGGTGGTGGCCACCAGTGCTCATGTGGTTCGCCACTCGCATCGTTACCACGATGCTCTTTCTCATCGTTGCTTACATTCAGGGTGACAATTACTGGACGCCTGCGCATCCCGGCTATTTTGATTTTCTAAACATATGGGATGTCGAGTGGTACCACCGAATCTTCACCGAAGGTTATCCGGTCACATTACCGACTAGTGACGGCGTGGTTAGCCAAAACGCTTGGGCCTTCATGCCGGCCTTCCCATACACAGTGAAACTGCTCTCACTAATCACGACCATTGACTGGAAGTTTCTAGCACCGTTTGTGGCAACGGTTTTCAGCTTCATCGCAGCAGTGCTGGTTTATAAACTCTTTGTGCGTTACGTGTCACCGCAAACGGCGCTCTGGGCAATCGCACTTCTCGGCCTGTGGTGTGCCAGCCCAGCACTTCAGGCTGGTTATGCAGACTCGATGGGGTTAGCGGCACTTGCATTCGCCTTGCTGCTGATCGATGAACGTAAATACCTGCTGGCCATGATTCCAACTGCGGTGTTCGCATTGAGTCGACCGGGTGCGATTGCCATAGCCGGCGCGTTGGCGCTCATTTTCGCCGACCGTCTATGGCACACGCGCAAACACCCAGCAGATTTTCCAATTACCGAAAAGTTGCAGCTGGCATTTGCCACCGCTATCGCTGGCGCGCTTGGCCTGGCCTGGCCAGCAATAGCCTGGTTGGTTACTGGGCAACCAGATGCCTACCTCAAAACCGAGCTGGCCTGGAGTTACGGCTACACCGGAAGCGACAATCTGCACCTCTTTCAGGGCTGGATCGTTGCAGCCAACTGGGATGCCCCAGGCGGAATCGGCCTGGTCGCACTGGCCCTCATCGTCGCTGCAGTAGTCTGGTCGCTGCTAAGCCCCACAACGGTTGCTCTCGGCCTCACCATGCGCACCTGGATGGCCGCCTACTGGGCCTACCTGTTCGCCTTCTTCTTCCCGCAGTCGAGCACCTGGCGAATCCTGATGCCGTTACTACCGCTATTCGCCTTCCTAGCGGTCAAGACCGACAAGGCAAACCGATACTTCAAGGCGCTGCTGGTGCTGGTGCTGATCGGCCTGCAGCTGTTTTGGCTGCTGAACTGCTGGATGTACACAGCGCCTGATTACACACCTCCATAAACCAGAGCGCTACACTTTAGACAAAGTGAGGGGATGTCATGAAGTGCAGGTTCTGTCTCAAGACAAATGACGCTGACGCAGTTTTTTGTAAGTTCTGCGGTTCAAAGATTGAAGCGGAAAAGCCAAAGGTAGTCGAGCCTAAAGTTGAGAAGCCAGCTCGATCGGTTGCGAAAAAGGTTGCACCAACCGAACCTAGGACTCCAACACCTCCGGTAACCCCACCTGCTATTGAGCTTGAGAAAGCGCCCAAGAAGCCTTTCCCCAAGAAGATTCTTTATGCCCTGGCTGGAGTAATGGCTGTTGTTGTACTTGCGGCCTTCATTCAAGGCGCGGCTTCATCAGAAAAGAAGCACAGTTATGCATCGATGGGAAGCAGAACTTCACTCTGGGACTATGCAACCAAAGCTGAGTTTGATTCCCAGATTTCAACCGCAGATTGCAAAACGGCTAAGCAAAGTCTGGTTTCTTCTACTCAATACAAGAAATTGGCTAAGCACCTTCAACTTGTGCAGAAGGCGATCAACCAAACTAATAGACAAGCTTCCGCGTTCTTAGCTAGAACCTCATGGGCTGTGACCGTCGACTCCTCAGATTTTAGTTATGACCTTTACGGAGTCACATCGGCTATTGATGAAGGCAAATTTGACGACTGGGCCCAAAAGGCCGCTTACAAATATCACGACTACAAACATCGAAAGTTAAATCCTGATGTGGTCTTCACGAAGGTCAGTGAATGGCACTCTGAAGAGCAAGCGGAGTTCTTGGCTTACTGCAAGATCGACCTAACCAAGACCGAAGCCATGGATCAGATGATCACCGATTTCAATAACGGGCTGTCCACGCTCGGCACCATGGCCGATTCTGTACCTTGGTACCCAGATGGCTATTCGGAGTGGTCGGGTGACAGCTCGATTGCGTGGAAATGGGTGAACGGCTCATACTGCAACCTCGGCGACAGCTGTTGGATTGTGAAGATCGTGCTAGACGAGAGCTGTCCGGGCGGTGTGTACGGAGAGCTGAACATTCTTGACGGCGGTGGGACTGTAATTGACTACACGAACGACTTGACTGGTGGTCTTTCGATTGGTTCGGAAGCCCGTCTGGAGTTTGACACCTACGACTCCAACGCGGCCAGCGGACGCCTTACCGAGCTCACCTGCAATACCTATTAACCGCGTAAACAGCGGGTTTTAGGGGTTTTCCCTAAGTCGTTACCAAAGTGAAATGGCAGGGGCTGGATCAGCCTGTTTTTGGCCTCAGAAATGTGAGAAAATTGAGGTTCTTGGCGATGTCGCCAACTGCAAGGAGAAGCAATGGCAGCGATGAAGCCGCGCACTGGCGATGGCCCAATGGAAGCCGAACGTGAACCACGTGGACTGATTGTTCTTCGAGTTCCTCTCGAAGGTGGCGGTCGTTTAGTGGTGTCTGTCAACGACGACGAAGCGAAGAGCCTTTACAAGGTTCTCGAGGGTGTCGTAAAGAAGTAGGTTGCCCTTTAAGAAACGAAACCGGTCAGTGTTTGACCGGTTTCTTTCGTTTAATGGCTATTTTCTTGAGGCCAACAGCAAACCATCGCCGACGCTCGAAAGCGACGAGACGAAGGCATCGTTGTTGACTAGGGTGCGAATGGCGTCGCGGTAACCGACAGTGGTGTCGTCGCGAATGGCTGGGTCGGGAACACGATCGCGCCAGAGAGCGTGAGCGATAGCCAACACTCCACCTGGGCGAAGTAGGCGAGAGGCTTCTCGAATCTGAAGTTCTAGGGTCTCGCGATCAGCATCGAGAAGAACCAGGTCGTAGGCGGCATCGGCCATGTTCGAAAGAACGTCACTTGCCTTGCCGTGAATCACACGTGTGCGGTTTGCTGCGATCTGGGCATCTTTGAAGGCTGACTTAGCCGCAGTCTGGTGGTCTGACTCGGTGTCGATGGTGGCGAGTACGCAGGTGTCATTGCCGCTGAGTAGCCATAGGCCAGAGAGGCCGGCACCAGTGCCAGCTTCGACGATGGCTTTGGCTCCAAGGGCTGAAACCAGAACTGCAAGTTGGGCTCCGGTAGCCGCTGTAATGCACTCAATGCCGAGTTCGTCTGCTCTAGCGCGAGCACGAAGCATAGGCTCTGATTCGTTGATCAGTTCCTCGACGTATTTCCATGAAGTGATTTTGTCTACCATCTACCCAAAGCATAAATGCCAGCCCCTTTTGAAGCAGGTAACCTAGAAGGGTGTTTGGACTTAGCGGCGAGAAGTTACTGATTCTCGCAATCCTGGCCGGCTTCTTGCTCGGCCCAGAACGCCTACCCGAATACGCCCGTAAGCTGGCGGGTTTCATCAAAGACCTTCGTCGCATGGCTAACGACGCCAATGCCCAGATGAAAGAAGAGCTGGGGGAGTCTTTCGAAGATCTCGATTGGCGCAAGCTGGACCCTCGGCAATACGACCCGCGTCGAATCATTCGTGAGGCGCTCGCTGAAGAGCTAGAACCGGTAAGACCAGGTGTGATTCAGCCGGTGGCTGCAGAGCGTCTGGCGAGCGGCGACAAGGCACCGTTCGATAACGAAGCGACCTAGCCGAAAATCTTCAGCAACTTGCTCAGCACGCGCATTAGTGGCGCGAGAGTCTTATAGTCGCGGCCGCGGGTTGGCAACTTGAAGTTGAACCTAGCAATTCCGATGGTGCGAGTGTCTGTATAGCGAAGCATTCCCTGCTTGCCATTGCGGCGACCCATACCAGAAGACTTCATGCCACCCATTGGAGAG
>CAWULM010000027.1:0-8990 GCA_963923635.1 uncultured Micrococcales bacterium
AACCGGGCGGGTCTTGCTTGAAAGCCAGAGTGGGCGCTTTGGAAGTTTCTTAACCGTCTTGAAGATCTTGGCGATCTGCTCTTGGTTCAGAGTTTCTTCTTCCATCAGTGCCTTAGCCATTGCATCGAGCACCTTGCGGTTCTGGTTCAGGGCTTTGTATGCCTCGTTGTGAGCGTTCTCAAGAATCGCGCGAATTTCGGCGTCGATTGCCTGAGCGGTTGCCTCGGAATATTCACGAACCTGGCCCATGTCGCGACCGATGAATACTTCGCCGCCATCTTTGAATGAGACCGCACCAATCTTGCTGCTGAAACCGTATTGGGTAATCATCTGACGAGCAATCTTGGTTGCCTTCTCAAAGTCGTTTGACGCACCTGTGGTTGGGTCGTGGAAAACGATTTCTTCGGCGACGCGACCACCCATTGCGTATGCGATTTGGTCGAGTAGTTGGTTGCGCGAAACCGAGTAGCGATCTTCGAGCGGAAGCACCATGGTGTAACCGAGTGCACGTCCGCGAGGAAGAATCGTGACCTTGGTGACCGGGTCGCTGTTGTTCATTGACGCAGCAACAAGCGCGTGCCCAGCTTCGTGGTACGCGGTGTTCAAACGCTCTTGATCTTGCATCAAGCGAGTCTTCTTTTGCGGGCCACCGATGACGCGATCGATAGCTTCATCAAGAGTTGCGGCGGTGATTTCTTTTTCGTTTTGACGAGCGGTTAGAAGTGCAGCTTCGTTCAAAACGTTTGCAAGGTCTGCACCGGTGAAGCCCGGAGTGCGTCGTGCGATAACCGACATGTCGACATCGGCAGCAATCGGTTTGCCAGCAGAGTGAACCTTAAGAATTTGTTCGCGACCCTTTAGGTCTGGTGCGCTAACGCCAATCTGACGATCGAAACGACCAGGGCGAAGTAGCGCAGGGTCGAGAATGTCAGGGCGGTTGGTTGCCGCGATCAGAATGACGTTGGTCTTGGTGTCGAAGCCATCCATCTCGACGAGCAACTGGTTAAGGGTTTGCTCGCGCTCGTCGTTGCCGCCACCGATACCGGCGCCGCGGTGACGACCGACTGCATCGATTTCGTCAACGAAGATAATCGCAGGTGCGCTTTGCTTTGCTTGCTCGAACAAGTCACGAACACGCGATGCACCAACACCGACAAACATTTCAACGAAGTCAGAACCTGAGATTGAGAAGAACGGAACTCCGGCTTCGCCTGCAACGGCTTTAGCAAGAAGGGTCTTACCGGTTCCCGGGGGGCCGTAAAGCAAAACACCGCGCGGAATCTTTGCGCCGACCTTCTGAAACTTCTGTGGCTCCTTCAAGAACTCTTTGATTTCTTGTAGTTCTTCGAGAGCTTCGTCTGAGCCGGCAACATCTGCGAAGGTGACCTTTGAGTTTTCTTTGTTGACCAGCTTCGCGCGCGACTTACCGAAGTTCATGACGCGCGAGTTGCCGCCCTGCATGCCGCTCATCAAGAACCAGAAGATTCCACCGATGATGATGAAAGGAAGAATGCTGCCGAGTAGTGACATATACCAAGGAGTGTTTGGAACTTCGTCGTTGTAGCCCTTGGTTGGAACCGCGTTGGCAAGTGCTGCCGCAACGTCGGTCTCGCGAGCGATTGAGTAATAGAACTGAACGTGGTCGCCAGCGTTGCCGTATGCACTGGTTAAGACCAGGTCGACGCGCTGCTCGCCGTCGAACATTCTTGCCTCAGAAACGCGGTTGTGCTCGATTAGCGACATACCGGTCGAGGTGTTGACCTGCTTATAGCTGACGGTGTTGCTCATCTGAGCGCCGATGCCGATAACGATAACGGCGAGCAGAATCCAGATAAATGGACCTTTGAGTAGTTTCTTCAAATCGATCTAGGGCTTGATGCCCCGTCCTTTCCTAATCAATAGGTAATCAACATAAGGCTACCCAAAGACCTTCCCTATTTATAGGGGTGTTCGCTGGTAGCCAAAGAGACTAGGAGTAAACCGCCGGTGATAGCACGGCCACGCCCTTGAGGGTGCGGTAGCGCTCGGCGTAGTCGAGGCCGTAACCGACCACGAATTCGTTTGGAATGTCGAAGCCAACCAGGGCGACCTCAACCTCAACCTTGGCGGCATCTGGCTTGCGCAGGAAGGCCACAATCTCAACGGTGGCGGCTCCGCGAGCCTTTAGGTTGCTGGCCAGCCACGACAGGGTGAGGCCAGAATCGATGATGTCTTCGACGATCAGAACATTGCGACCGAGAACGTCGGCATCGAGGTCTTTGAGAATGCGAACAACACCAGAAGACTGAGTGCCAGAGCCGTATGACGAAACTGCCATCCAGTCCATCTGCACTGGAATCTGAATCTCGCGCGACAGGTCAGCCATGAACATGACCGCACCCTTGAGCACACCGACCAGCAGCACGTCTTTTCCGGCGTAACGCTTATCGATTTCAGCGGCTAGCTCTTTGACTTTGCTGATGATTTGGTCTTCGGTCACCAGAATTTTGGTGAGATCGTTTGAAACCTTATCGAGATCCACTAGCAGGCTCCTGTTTTGAGTGCTTTTGTTGTTCTAAACACGAGCTGTTTGCCCGTTCGTTCTACTCTAGCCCCTGCGAGCGTGAGAGTTTTCTGCCCGTGCCAATCGGTAATCAACTGTGACACTGAGTCGATTGAACTTGAGGTGGCAATGCCCCCAACCTGTTCGATGGCGAGCTTGATTACCCTAGCGACGATGGCTCCCGCCAACCCCTCGAACGACTCAACTGGCAGCTCGACCGAGGTTGGCAACAGCTTCACGTGGGAGTTGTAGTGCGCCAAGGCAATTTCTTCGAGAGCGTCGGCGTCTTCGCGGAGTTGGTCCGCGGTGCGAGCAAGGGCTTCGGCGACACCTTGCCCGAGTGTCTCTTCGAGAAGCGGAAGCACGCGATTGCGAATGCGCACGCGGGTGAAACTCTCGTCACTGTTTTGCGGATCGTTCCAAACCTCAATGCCGCTGTCGCGACAGAACGCTTCGGTGGTTGCGCGTTCGATAGTTAATAGCGGCCGAAGAAACTGACCTGAGACCGCGCTCATGCCTGAAATCGATCGAGCGCCAGAACCTCGGGCTAGGCCAAGCAAAACCGTTTCGGCTTGGTCGTTCAACGTGTGACCGAGCGACACGAACTTCGCAGAGTGTTCTTCGATTGCAATATCGAATGCTGCATAACGTGCCGAACGCGCGGCGGCTTCGGGCCCGCCATCGTCGCCGACTTTCACCGCATAGATGGAAACCGGGTCGAGCCCGAGTTTGCGCAAACTCTCAGCCGTAGTTTCGGCAACCTGTTTGGTGATTTCTTGCAGCCCGTGCTCAACAATCACTGCACCGACTCGAACGCCGGCACGACCGCCTTCGAAAACCGAAGCTGCGGCGAGCGCCATGGAGTCAGCACCGCCCGATACCGCGCACAGCACCAAGTCGCCAGACTGAACCCCCGCCTCCTGCCAGTTGTCTCGCACGGCACGGCGCACGTCAGCCATTGCTGGGCTCAAACGTGGTCGCGTGGGCATGCGTGCCTTTCGATAGACTCGATGCATCAACTCTATTTAGGAGCACCATGGGTTACGAAGTAGTTATCGAAATTCCTCGCGGAAGCCGCAACAAATATGAAGTCGACCACGAGACCGGTCGCGTTCACCTAGACCGCGTGCTGTTCACCCCGTTCGTCTACCCAATCGACTACGGCTACTTCGACAACACCCTCGGTGGCGACGGAGACCCACTAGACGCACTGGTCATCCTCGAGTTTCCGGTTTACCCAGGCGTGGTTTGCAAGGTTCGCCCAGTTGGCGTTCTCACCATGGAAGACGACGGCGGCATCGACGAGAAGCTGATCTGTGTTCTTGAGAAAGACCCGCGCTGGTCGCACATTCAAGACATCGACGATGTTCCAGCACAAACCAAGAACGAGCTAAAGCACTTCTTCGAGCACTACAAAGACCTAGAGCCTGGCAAGTGGGTTAAGGTTGGCGACTGGCAAGGCAAGGATGTCGCTGAGCGACTAATCGCTGAGTCAATCGAGCGCTTCAAGGCCGAAGGCCACTAATACTTTTATGCGCTCGGGCGTCCGGCGTATTTAAACATTTCACCCCAGCGAATCGGAACGATGCGCACACCTGCACCTGGGTGCGGAGCTTCGAGCATGAGCCCGCCGCCGAGATTCATAACCACGTGATACTTGTCGCCGTTAAAGGTGTTCGGTTCGAGGGTGTACCACATGAGATCACCGACGGTTAGTTGATCAAGTGGAATCAACTTTTGTTCTGCAGCCATGGTGTTGAACTGATTGGTTGCCGAGTGAGTGCCGATATAAATGCCAGCTGCTGCGTAGGCAGCTTTTGTAATTCCAGAGCAGTCCCAAACGTTCGGGCCCATTCCACCCAGCACGTAAGGTTCACCGAGTTGAGCTTTCGCGAAGTTGATTGCGACCTGCACCTTGCCGGTGTCTGGATCGCCAACCGTGTAAAGACTTGGTGCGTTCATGTTCGCAGAACCGGCAGCCTGTCTCGCATCAGCAGCTAGTCCTTCCTCGCGCGCCTTTTCGAGTGCGGCCGAGGTGCTGCGCAATGTTGCAAGTTGCGCATAGAAGGTTGCGTTCAGTTTGCGAGAAGCCGCCAACTGCGCTTCGACGGCGTTGGCTGCCGCGGTTGCTGCCGCGAAGGCATCCTTGGCGATTTTAGCTTTCGCAGCGAGTTCGGCCTTCGCCACACCAAGTTGGTCGCTTAGCGCCTGCGCGTATTTTTGCTTTTCGATCGAGCGCTTATAAATGGTGTTGCTGGACTGCGCGATTTTTTCGCTGGTGCCGAGCTGATAGAGCAGGTCGTCTGCCTTCGACGCGTTGAGCAGAAGGTTAAGCGTGGTGCTGCCGTTTCCGTTTCGGTACATCTGCGCAGCTAGCTGACCGAGCTGAGTTTGGGCTTGCTTAGCGGCGGCGTTTGCGGCGTCGGCTTGACCCTGCAAAAGTCGAACTTTGGCTGCGACTGCATCCACGGCATTTTGGGCAACGTTGAAGGCTTCACCTTTAACTAGCGCGACCTTATCGAGTGCGTCGGCCTGGGCATTTTGGTCGGCGATGATCTTCTCGAGGCGGGCGATCATGGCTCGCTTGGCGGACACCTTCTTCTTCGCGGCCTGAACTTCGGCGTTCGAAGGGTAGTCATTTGGGTTGGCGAGCGCCGGAACCAGCTGAACCGTGGTGAAGGTCAAACCAAAAATCAGCGCGACTGCGAGTAGCAGGCGCTGTGCTTTGCCGTTTCGGGCGCGCAAAATCGTTTGGTTCACTCTTCTAAGTTAAGCCTCAGGTTGCCAAAACTAGGGGAAGGAAGGTAATCTTGACCTTCGGTGCTATTGTTGCGCCGCGCCATTCGGCCCCATCGTTTAGTGGCCTAGGACGCTGCCCTTTCACGGCAGTAGCACGGGTTCGAATCCCGTTGGGGTCACCAGGCGTGGTTCGGATAGCAGCAAGGTCCTGTAGCGCAGTTGGTTAGCGCGCCGCCCTGTCACGGCGGAGGTCGCGGGTTCAAGTCCCGTCAGGATCGCTGGGTGTTAAAGCCCTTGGCTCTGTAGCTCAGTTGGTAGAGCGAACGACTGAAAATCGTTAGGTCCGCGGATCGATGCCGCGCGGAGCCACCAAAAACCCCGGTTCTCCACAATCGGGGTTTTTGTTTTACGGGAACAAACGGCACTGCCCTAGGGTTATTCGAGAGTAGTTATCTTCAAAGGGGAACTTTCCATGGCAACTGCAAAAAACCGCTGGGTCGCGCTGGTCTTTATCGCTGCGGCAATCTCGCTGGTCATCATCGACGGCACCATCGTCAACACCATCTTCCCGAAGATCATTGAGGCTCTTTCGCTCACCTCTACCCAGGTGCAGTGGGTGCAGGAGTCATATGTTCTAGTTTTTGCAGCACTCCTGCTGGTCTGGGGCTCGCTGGCTGACCGCATTGGTCGCAAGCGACTTCTAATCATTGGTGTCACCATCTTCATCTTGGCTTCGGCCTGGGCTGGTCTTTCGCAAGACGTAACCAGCATGATTCTTGCTCGTATCGTGCAAGGAATCGGTGGCTCTATGGTGCTGCCAACCACTCTTTCCCTGGTCAACGCATCGTTCTTCGGTAAAGAGCGCGGCATCGCTTTCGCCGTTTGGGGCGCCACCATCGGTGGCATGGTCGCCATTGGTCCAGTGCTCGGCGGCTGGTTTGCAACCTCATTCGGCGACGAGGGTTGGCGCTGGGCGTTCAACATCAACCTTCCTATCGGATTTGTCGTCTTGGCCGGTCTCGGTTACTTCGCAACCGAATCTAAGCAGGAGCACGAAGAAAAAGGCTTGGATGTTCTAGGCGCTGTGCTGTCGGTCATTATGTTCAGCACTTTGGTCTTCGGTCTTATCGAAGGTCGCGCATACGGTTGGTGGGAAGCAAGCACTTCTCACAAGTTCTCGCTGTTCGGCTACGACTGGCCAACCGATGGCATCTCAGTGATTCCGGTTTCGCTCGGCATCTCGGTTGTCTCTGCAGTTTTGTTTGTGGTCTTTGAACGCCTGCGCGCCAAGCAGGGCAAGTCAGTCATTCTCGACCTAGACCTGTTCAAGATCGCTTCGTTCCGCAATGGTTCGATTGCGGCGCTCATCATCTCTATGGGTGAGTTCGGTGTGCTCTTCGCGCTGCCACTCTGGCTTCAAAACGTGCTTGAGCTGAGCCCGATCTCTTCAGGTTTGGTTCTGCTCTGGTTGGCTGGCGGCTCTTTCGTAGCCTCTGGTGTCGCTGGCGGTTTGAGCGGCAAGGTCTCGCCGACCATGATCGTTCGAATCGGCGTGCTGCTAGAGCTTGTCGGCGTTCTAGGCGTTGGGGTCTTCGCCTCGGTTGATGCTGGCTGGGTAAGCGTTGCTCCATTCCTATTCGTTTATGGAATCGGTATCGGTTTGGCTACCGCTCAGCTAACTGGCGTAATCATGGTCGATGTTCCAATGAACAAGGCGGGCCAGGGTTCAGGCACCCAGAGCACCGCTCGCCAGATTGGTTCGGCCATGGGTATTGCGGTTCTCGGCACCCTGCTCTTCACCTCGATTCAGAGCGGGCTTGACTCGCGCTTTGCCGACCTGAAGAACGACGGCCTGCAAAAGAACGTGGCAGACACCACCAGCTCGATCGTGGTCGAGTCTTCAGGTGGCGCTATTCCACAGCTTTCAAGCTCAATGCAGAAGTTCGGTGTGCCGGCGGCCCTGGCTGACAAGGTTCAGGCTGACGCTGGGCTGGCTTTCACCGATGGTGTGCGCGCTGCCGGCTTCGCTGCGGCTGCCTTCTTGGGTCTTGGTCTGCTCTCGACTCTAAACCTCGGAACCCGCAAGGCTAAAGCCCAAAAGTAGTAATCTTGTGAGTTGTGAATGACTCACTCGACCCTAAGCGCTTGTTATTGGGTAAGCGCCTATCCACTCGCCACCTAGAGGGCGAACTGCTTCCGAAGACAATCGCACTACCGATTTTCTCGTCTGACCCGCTTTCCTCTGTGGCCTACGGTCCGCAGGAAATGCTGATGATTCTGACCCTCGGTGGTGTTGGCATGCTCGCCTTCGCACCTTGGATCGCTGCGGTTGTTGTTCTGCTGCTTACCTTCATCGTGCTTTCGTACCGCAAGGTTGTTGCTGCCTACCCATCTGGTGGTGGTGACTACGAGGTTGCAAAGAAGAACATCGGCGAGAAGTCTGCGCTGGTCGTGGCATCTGCGCTTCTGCTCGACTACGTGATGACCGTGGCCGTGTCGATTGCTTCTGGTGTCGATAACTTGATTTCTGCTTTCCCAGAAATAAACACCTGGCGCGTTGAGATGGCTGTCGGTTTCATTCTTTTGCTCTGCGCAATTAACCTTCGCGGTGTTCGTGAATCGGGTGTTGCATTTGCAGTGCCGACCTACATCTTTATTGCATCGGTAATGCTCATGCTCGGCATGGGTGTCTACAAGCTCATGACCGGTCAAGCAATTCAAGCGGTCTCTGCCAACTTGCAAATTCAGGCCGATAAGACACTCACCTCAACCGGACTACTTTTCGCACTGCTACTGCTGCGCTCATTCGCATCTGGTTCGGCTGCACTGACCGGTGTTGAGGCAATCGCGAACGGTGTTCCTGCATTCCGCCTGCCAAAGGTTAAGAACGCACAGATCACCATGACCTGGATGGGTATCACCGCAATCACCATGCTGGTTGGTATCGTCAGCTTCGCGTTGATCTCTGGTGTGCGCTACGTAGAAGACGCGTCGCAGCTTCTCGGTTCGCAGCAGGCAGACTTCTTGGCGAACCCACAGAAGTCGGTTATCGCACAGTTGGGTCTTGCCATCTTCGGTGACGGCTCGGTTATGTTCTTCGTTCTGCAGGCAGCAACGGCAGCCATTTTGTTGCTCGCTGCTAACACCGCGTTCAACGGATTCCCTCTGCTTTCATCAGTTCTAGCCAAGGATGGCTACGCACCGAAGGCACTGCTAACTCGCGGTGACCGTCTGGTTTACTCGAACGGCATGCTTTCGCTAACTCTCGCCGCTGGCGTGCTCGAACTGATTTACCAGGCAAACGTTTCTGCCCTGATTCAGCTTTACGTTCTAGGTGTATTCACCTCGTTCACCGTTGGACAGATTGGCATGCTGCGCCACTGGAAGACCGGCAAGGCCAACGGCACCATCACCCCGAATGAAGCATTCTCTGGAACATTCGTAAACGGAATTGGTGCAACGCTTACCGCTTCGGTTCTGGTTATCGTTACCATCACCAAGTTCACTCACGGTGCCTGGTTGGTTTTCATCATCATGCCTGTGCTCTACTTCGTGATGTATAACACCAAGCGCTACTACAGCACCGTTGAGGCAGAAATCGCAATTGACGAAACGACAGCATTCGGTTCAGAAGGTGACTACGCAGTTGTGCTTATGGACAAGTTGAACAAGCCACAGCTCAAGGCTCTCGACTACGCAATCTCGACTC
>CAWULM010000028.1:0-8904 GCA_963923635.1 uncultured Micrococcales bacterium
AGCGGAATGAAGAAAAAGAAACCGAGGTAAATCAAACCAGGCAGAAGCAAAGCTAGAACAATTGGTCCGGTTTTTGCCGGAGTGCCAGAGTTCTTATTCGATGAACCAGAAGAGAAAGCCGCGAATGCCACGACTACTCCTGATCTTCAGTGCCGTCAGGCAAGTCACTCAACCCGAAGCTGTGCTCAACCTTCCAGCTAACCCAAACCTGGTCGCCAAGCTTAACCGTGCTCAAGCCCTCGTTCTGTTCAAACACTGTGATCAAACCAATCACCGGTACCTCGATCAAGAACTGGTTGCTCACACCGGTGAATCGAATGTCGATTACTTCGCCTGTGCCAATGACGTTCACGTCAGACGAAGCCTTCGGCTTGGTCTTGTGAATGTCGGCCTTTTCAGGACGAACTCCAACAGCGATCGTTCCGTTGTGCTTTTCGGCACGCTTCTTGTCGACGGTGATTTGGTGTCCGCCAACCTCAATCGAAATCGAGTTAGCGTTTGAAGACGAAACTTTTCCGACGAAAAGATTCGATTGACCCAAGAACTTTGAAACGAAAGCAGTCTTTGGTCGGTCGTAGAGCACCTCTGGAGCGCCCATCTGTTCGATGCGACCCTTGTTCATGACAGCAACCGTGTCTGCCATGTCCATGGCTTCTTCTTGGTCGTGGGTTACGTGCAAGAACGTTAGACCGACTTCCATCTGAATGGCTTTTAGCTCAATCTGCATTTGGCGGCGAAGCTTGAGGTCAAGCGCTCCAAGCGGTTCGTCGAGAAGCAACAGCGATGGGCGGTTGACCAGCGCACGCGCGAGTGCAACACGCTGCTGCTGGCCACCTGAGAGTTGCTGCGGGCGACGCTCAGCAACGTGCTGCAGTTCAACCATCTCAAGCGCTTCTTTAGCTCGAGCCAGTGGATCGGCAACCTTGCGTTGACGAAGGCCGAAGGCAACATTCTCGATGATGCTCATGTGTGGGAACAACGCATACGACTGGAAAACAGTGTTTACCTGACGCTCGTGCGGCTTCATTGAAGTGACATCTTTGCCACCAATCAAGACTTGACCTTTGGTAGGAGTCTCAAGACCAGCGACAATGCGCAGCGTTGTGGTTTTCCCGCAACCAGATGGGCCTAGCAGAGCGAAGAACTCCCCTGCAGGAATGTGCAGGTCCATGTCATCGAGTGCAGTGAAACCAGGGAAATCCTTACGGATGTCGATTAGCTCTAAGTCGGCACCAGCCACTTTAAATTCAGTGGCCAACTACACAACTCCGTTCGAAGCGTCGCTCCATGCCTGAGTGAACTCGTCATCTTCGGTTGGAGTCAGCGAACGGAAGTGGTGCAACTTGGTTGCGTAGGTTTCAGCCGATGGGAAGATCAGCTCGTTGTCGGCCATTGCTGGGTCTGACTTCGCAACGAGCTCCTTCACACCAAGCACAGGTGGAACGTAGTAAACGCCACCGAGTGTGCTCTTAGCAATTACTGCTGGATCGTAGTAATAGTTAATCAGCTGGTGAGCGAACTCGACATTCTTTGCGCCGTTAGGAATCACAAAGTTGTCGGTTGCGAAGGTTGAACCAGTGTCAAGCAACACGTAACCGAGGTCTTCGTTGCCCTGCTCAACGTTGGTGGCAACCAAGTCGCCGGCCCAAACGATTCCGGCTACAGCATCACCAGAGATGTAGTCCTCGATGTAGCTGTTGCCCTTCACGCCGCGGATGTGACCTGACTTGACCAGAGCCTTGAACTGGTCGAGAGCCTTATTGAAGTCAGCCTTAGTGAAGGCAGTGATGTCAACACCGTTTGCCAGCATGAAAATACCGATGGTGTCGCGCATTTCCGAAAGAACCTCAACCTTGCCTTTAAGAGCAGGTACCCAAAGGTCGCTGAGTTTGGTTGGTGCATCTTGACCGGTAGCTGCCTTGTAGTTGGCCTTGTGGTAACCGATAGCAGCGATGATGCCCTTCCAAGGAAGAGAGTGAGCGCGACCCGGGTCGAACGAACCGAAGGTGTCGCGGAACGCAGGGTCGAGGTACTTTTTCACGTTAGGAAGCAGCTTGTAGTTCAGCGCCTGAACGTCACCAGCGTTGATTAGACGAGTAACCATCCAGTCGGTCAAACAGAAAGTGTCTGCGCCGGTGTCGGTTCCAGCCTTTAGCTGATTCTCGATTGCAGCGTAATAGGTGTTGTTGTCGTCAACCTTGGTCGTGTACTTGACCTTGATACCGGTCTTGCTCTGGAAGTCTTTGAGGGTCGGGAACGAACCGTCGGCCTCGCCATCCATGTAGTAAGGCCAGTTATCCCAAACAACCTGCTTGGTGTTATCTGCACAGGCAGCCAACAGGGTGGTAACTGAGATTGCGCCAGCGCCTGCGATCAGGCTTCGACGTGTGATTTTTCCAGCGTCCATTTAGAGAACTCGTTTCTGATAAGTAGCCCTAAGGCAAACCAACAAACACCAGATGACCCTCGCATCCATCTAAATCCTCGCACATTTTCACCCCCGTAAAACGCATTTTCAGCCCGTCAGGTAGAGTTTTCTTGTGGGCCGGCAGTGTCGCCAGCCAGAGGAGAATCATGCGCGTAAGCGTTCCGAGCGAAGTCAAGAACAATGAGTTTCGCGTAGCCATCACTCCAGCAGGAGTTCACGACCTAGTAGCTGCAGGTCACCAAGTTTCAGTTCAGTCAGGAGCAGGGCTCGGCTCAGCCATCTCAGACGCTGAATATCAGGCCGCCGGTGCTCAAATCACCCCCGATGCAGCCAGCACCTGGGCAGCTGGAGACCTGGTGCTCAAAGTCAAGGAGCCGATCGCAAGCGAATACGGGTATCTTCGCCCAGGGTTGGTGCTATTCACCTACCTGCACCTCGCCGCAGATCTCGAGCTAACCAAGCAACTAATTGAACACAGGGTTACCTCCATCGCCTACGAAACCGTGCAGCTACCAAACCGCCAGCTGCCACTGCTCGCCCCAATGAGCGAAGTTGCCGGCCGCCTTTCGGTGCTGGTTGGTGCACAAACTTTGATGGCTCCCGCCGGAGGAAACGGAACCCTGCTCGGTGGCGTGCCTGGCACTCGCCCAGCGAAGGTTGCAGTTCTCGGCGGTGGTGTTGCAGGCACTAATGCTGCAGCCATGGCTGTCGGACTCGGTGCCGAAGTTACCGTGCTAGACACTAACCTGGCTCGCCTTCGCGAACTTGACCACCACTATGCCGGTCGCATTCGAACCATTGCCAGCAACAGTTTTGAAGTCGAACGAGCAGTGGTTGAAGCAGATCTGGTTATCGGTTCAGTGCTCATTCCTGGAGCCAAAGCTCCGAAGCTAGTGACCAACGAGCACGTAAAGAAGATGAAGCCCGGTTCGGTATTGGTGGACATCGCCATTGACCAGGGTGGTTGCTTCGCAGACTCGCACGCTACCACTCACGCCGAACCAACCTTCAAGGTTCACAACTCACTCTTCTACTGTGTAGCCAACATGCCAGGAGCTGTTCCTCATACTTCGACTTATGCGCTTACCAACGCAACCTTGCCTTACGCACGTGCACTGGCAAACCTAGGTTGGCAAGAAGCGTGCCGCAAAGACTCAGCACTGGCTCTTGGTCTCACCACACACAACGGTGACCTTTGCAACGAGGCAGTAGGTGCAGCACACAACATCAGCTCAGTGAGCGCAACCTCTCTCATCGGCTAGGCATAATCGGAAACTCGAAATCACGGTCAGGTCCTGACTGAGAAATCAAGCGCGCTTTGAGCCAACCTTTATCGGTGATGGTTAACTTTTGCGCCTGTCCCCCGAGTTGAACCAGTTCGACCGTGTCGGTTCCCGCAAGAGCCACACGCATGCGCAAGTTCAGTAGCAGTTCTCTGGGCACACCTGATAGGCCTTGATTTGCGATGACCAAGAACATGCCGAGTGAGCGACCTCTGGCGGCCAACGAAACCAGAACCGAAGAAACCCTCGGGTTCGAACGCACGGCTGCACCTGCTTCGTCAACGATCACCAACACTTTGGCAAGGTTCTGAAAACCTTGTTCGCGCATGATGAGTTGCGCGGAAATCCAATCGCAAAATGTCTCGACTCCAGGTGCGTCGAGGTCATCGGCGGCTAGCACGAGGTTGCTCGGTTCGAGCGTCTTGATAAGTGCTCCCCCTTTGAAATCTAGAACCGCAATTTCTAGCTCAGCCCTCGAGTGAGCAGCACTCAGGCTTTGCACCAAAAGACGCAAGAACTGACTCTTTCCGGTGCCGGTGGGGCCAACTACGAACGTATGCGGCCCGGAGCCTTCAAGATCAACAGCCAAATGCTGTGCCCCCGAAACCCCGAACCAAACGCTGAACCCACCGGCATTCGACACGTATTCTCTAGCCGCCGCCTCGAGATGCAAGCCTTCACGCACGGCTTGTTGCGGCTGCTGGCGCAATTGCTGCACAACCGCCGCCCGCCAGTGCGGAAGCCACAGTCGAGAATTTCTGGTCACTCGCCTACCGTTGATCAGAACTCGATCTCGCACCAGTTCTGCATTCACTGGAGCCGCGGTCATTCGCTGACGCAGCATCAAGGGCAAGACGCTCACCGCTGCCGTTATCAGGGCAAACCACCACTGCCCGCTTCGCAGGCCCCACAGCAAAGACATGCTCAACGATGGCAACAACCAGAGGGCTTGCATGGTTAAAAGTTTGAGGGCCCAACCGAAAGTCAGGCCCTCAAAAGTTAATCTGTGGATTAGTCACCGATGTAGTGCATCACATGCTTGATGCGCGTGTAGTCTTCGAAACCATACATCGACAAGTCTTTGCCATAACCAGAGTGACGGAATCCACCGTGAGGCATTTCGGCAACCAGTGGAATGTGGTCATTGATCCAGACGCAACCGAAGTTGAGACCCTTGGCAAAGCGCATCGCGCGAGTGTGGTTCGCAGTCCAAACCGAAGAAGCCAATCCGTAGTTCACGTCGTTAGCCCAGGTCATTGCCTCGTCGTCGTTTGCAAATGCTTGCACGGTAACGATTGGGCCAAAGATCTCGTTCTGAATGTGCTCGTCTTTTTGCTTGAGGCCGGTGATAACGGTCGCCTCAAAGAAGTAACCCTTGTCGCCAACCTGGTGGCCGCCAACGGCGATGTCTGCGTGATCAGGAACACGGTCAACGAATCCTTGAACGCGTTCAAGTTGGTTCCTGTTGTTCACTGGACCAAACAGAATGTCATCGCGGTCTGGAGCACCAGTCTTTGCGTTCGCCTTAACTTCTGCAACCAACTTGGCAACGAATTCGTCGTGCACATCGCGGTGCACGAGGATACGCGTTGCAGCGGTGCAGTCTTGACCAGCATTGAAGTAGCCGGCGGCAACGATGGTTGCGGCCGCGCGATCTAGATCGGCATCGGCAAACACAATAACCGGAGCTTTTCCACCGAGCTCGAGGTGAACGCGCTTGACATCGGCAGCCGCGCTCTTGGCGACTTCCATACCTGCACGAACTGAACCGGTGATGGCAACCATCTGCGGGGTCGGGTGTTCAACCAAAGTACGTCCGGTGTTGCGGTCACCGGTGACCACGTTGAAGACACCTGCAGGCAAGAACTCAGAGGCAATCTCAGCCAACAGCAGCGTCGAAGCCGGAGTGGTGTCTGATGGCTTTAGAACGATGGTGTTACCCGCAGCAAGAGCAGGAGCAAACTTCCAGGTAGCCATGTTGAGCGGGTAGTTCCAAGGAGTTACCTGACCGATTACACCGATTGGTTCGCGACGAATTGAAGAAGTGTGGTTTGACGAGTATTCGGCGGTGGCACGACCCTCAAGGTTTCGAGCGGCACCCGCAAAGAATCGAATCTGGTCAACCGAAACCATTACTTCATACTCAACCAAGGTCGATCGAGGCTTTCCGGTGTTTTCCGACTCACGGTCGGCCATTTCTTCGGCGCGAGCCTCAAGAGCGTCGGCAATGCGGAACAGTGCCAGCTGGCGCTCACGCGGGGTGGTTTGACCCCAGGTCTCGAAAGCCTTGTCGGCAGCCTTATAAGCCTGATCGATGTCGGCAGCGCTCGACACTGGTGAGGTGGCATAAACCTCACCGGTGGCTGGGTTGATGATGTCTAGGGTTTCACCGCTGGTGGCGTCTACATGCTTGCCGCCAACGAAATTCTGCAGTTTACGAACTGACATTTGGTTTCAAACTCCTCTTTGAGCCAGTAAAGCTTGCAACCAGCCTAATCCAAACCCGTTCGCCCCCAAACAATAATCGGGTTTCGTAATCGTTTCGTTGGATTGAATCATGCATTCCGAAGCAAAAACCTTAGAGTTCTGCGAATTCCGCCGTTTTTCGCCCCAAATCGTGCCACAATCGACACATGACCAAGCATTCGAAGACGAAACCAGTAGTTCTCGACGATGTCGCCAAGTCGATCATCCAAGAGCTTCAACACGATGGTCGTCGTTCATATTCAGACATCGGTAAAGCCATTGGGCTCAGCGAGGCAGCCGTTCGCCAACGCGTGCAAAAGCTGACCGAATCTGGCGTCATGCAGGTGGTTGCGGTCACCGACCCGCTGCAGATGGGCTTCAACCGCCAGGCCATGATCGGCATTCGCACCAATGGCGATTCCCGTTCACTAGTTCAACTTCTTACAGAAATGCCTGAAGTCGACTACGTGGTTTTGACGGCCGGCAGTTTCGACATCCTCGTTGAGGTGGTTTGCGAAAACGATGACGACCTAATCGAACTGCTCCACTCAAAGATTCGCACCCTGCCTGGCGTGGTCGAGACAGAGACTTTCGTTTACCTGAAGTTGCACAAGCAGCTTTACAACTGGGGAACTCGCTAAGAGAAATAAAGAAAAATGACTAAACAATTCGATCGCCCAACACCAATCTTGGATGCCCGCCGCGCAGGCAAAGAAGTCACAGCGCAGCAGCTCGAAGCCGGCACAAGAGACAATCTGTTCTTGCACTTCACCCGCCACAGTAACTTTGCCGGTGATGGTTTTCCGGTAATCACTAAAGCCGAAGGTCACTTCATTTGGGACCAGCACGGCAACAAGCTGTTCGACGGACTTTCATCACTGTTCTGCACCAACGCTGGCCACGGTCGTGAGCGTCTAGCCGAAGCTGCCGCCAAGCAAATGAAGAAGCTCGACTTCTTTCCGATTTGGGGTTACGCACACGAACCATCGGTTGAGCTAGCGGAGCGCATCCTTGCTTATGCACCGAAGTCGATTGACCGAGTGTTCTTCACCACCGGTGGTGGCGAGGCAAACGAGACCGCATGGAAGCTCGCTAAGCAGTATTTCAAGCTCATCGGCAAGCCAACAAAACACAAGGTGATTTCGCGCATGACGGCATATCACGGAACCTCACACGGCGCACTCTCGCTAACCGGTATCGCGGCCATGAAGAAACAGTTCGAGCCACTTGTGCCTTCAACTTTCCGAGTGCCGAACACCGACTGGTATCGCAATCAAGACAAGTTCGCCACCGAAGAAGAGTTTGCTCTCTGGGCAGCCAACCGCGTTGAAGAAATGATCAAGTTTGAAGACCCGGACACTGTCGCCGCCTTCATTCTCGAGCCAGTGCAGAACTCGGGTGGATCTTTCACCGCACCGAAGTCTTACTTCAAGCGAATCCGCGAGATTTGCGACAAGTACGACGTGCTTCTGATCGCAGACGAAACCATCAACGGCTTCGGTCGCATCGGAACCATGTTTGCCTCCGAGTTCTTCGAACTAGAACCAGACATGCTGGTTTGCGCCAAGGGAATCACCTCGGCATACCAGCCGCTCGGCGCGTTGATGGTTAACGAGAAGCTATTCGAACCGTTCAAACACGGCGTAACCAACTTCCCCCACGGTTACACCTTCGCAGGTCACCCGGTTGCCTGTGCAGTCGCGCTCGAGAACCTAAACATCTTCGAAGAAGAAGACCTGGTCGGCAATGTCGCTCGCAACGCAGGCAACTTCAAGAAGACTCTTGAGAAGCTCTATGACCTGCCAATTGTTGGCAACGTGCGAGGTGAGGGTTACTTCTACTCGATCGAGCTGGTCAAGAACCAGGCCACCAAAGAAACGTTCACCCCAGAAGAAAACGAGAAGCTGCTTCGCGGATTCCTAGGTAAAGACATGTGGCAAAACGGTTTGTACGCGCGAGCAGACGACCGTGGCAATCCAGTGGTGCAGTTGGCTCCCCCACTAACCATCGGTCAGAGTGAATTCGACTGGCTAGAGCAAACCCTGCGCGGATCACTTTCTCGCGCCTGGGACATGTTCGGCTAAGTTATCCACATAATCTTGGATGCTTCGGCAGGCCAAATAGCAACGAATAGGTTTAGCAAATGAACATTCCAGATCACGATGCAACCCTGAGCTTTTCGAGCCCGGTTGGTGTCATCAACCTTTACGCTTCCGACAACAAGGTGGTTTATCTCACCATGGGTGGTGAGGCAGTCAAGGCCATTGGCAAGGCTAGCGTGCTTACCGAGGCACGCGACCAGCTCAAGGCTTACTTTGCTGGCAAGAGCAAAACTCTGAAGTTTGCCGTCAAACTCGACGGCACCGACTTTCAGAAAGCGGTCTGGAAACAAATCGCGAAACTTCCATACGGCAAAACAACTACCTACGCAGACATCGCTGCAGCAATCGGAAACCCGGCAGCTGTTCGCGCAGTCGGCGGCGCGGTGGGCGCAAACCCGGTTCCACTAATAGTCGGCTGCCACCGAGTTCTCGGCGCCTCGCGAAAAATCACCGGCTACTCCGGCGGCGATGGCATTCCAACCAAGAAGTGGCTTCTCGCTCACGAAGCCATCGAATACAAGGACTAACACTTGGCAAGGGTTCACTCTGACGGCTTAGCTCGCTGCACCTGGCTAAATGACGATGAACTCTATATTCGCTATCACGACGAAGAGTGGGGTCGCGA
>CAWULM010000029.1:0-8815 GCA_963923635.1 uncultured Micrococcales bacterium
CAACACCGTTTTGGTGTCGAGCAACGTGAAGCGCTTCGCCAAAAGGGCAAACTGCCTCCGCACGTTTTGACCATGACCGCAACACCGATTCCGCGAACGTTGGCCGTCACGGTTTTCGGTGACCTCGATGTTTCTACCCTCACCGAGTTGCCGGCAGGTCGCAAAGAAATCTCCACCCACGTGGTGCAACTACAGCAAACCGCGCACGTTGCCCGAGTTTGGCAACGCATTGCAGAAGAATGTGCGCAGGGCAGACAAGCGTTCGTCGTTTGCCCGCGCATCGATGAAGACAACGAAGAAGCCTCGATGTCGCAAGGTGCTGCAGAGCAGGAGCTCGACGAAGACGATCTTCCGGTTGAGAAACCAAAGCTGGCAGCTGCGGTTTCGGTGGCAACCGGTTTGCAAGACAACTCCGCACTACAAGGCTTAACCATCGGTCTGCTGCACGGTCGCATGAGTTCTGAAGAAAAAGCCTCAGTGATGCAACGTTTCAGTGACAAAAAAATCGATGTGCTGGTTTCAACCACAGTTATCGAAGTTGGAGTGGATGTTCCAAATGCCACGGTGATGGTGGTGCTCGATGCCGAACGTTTCGGAGTTTCGCAGCTGCACCAGTTACGCGGACGAGTTGGTCGTGGCGGACTACCGGGTCTGTGCTTGCTGCTGACTTCGGCAGAAGAAGGTTCGGTTCCTCTCGAGCGCGTGCAGGCCGTGGCATCCACGCTCGATGGTTTCAAACTCAGCGAGATCGATCTCGAACTTCGACGCGAAGGTGACGTGCTTGGTGCCAGCCAGTCTGGCGGAAGATCAAGCCTGCGTCTTCTGCGAGTGGTGAAAGATGCCGATTTGATTCAGCACTGCCGCGACCTGGTGCAGGTACTGTTCACTAAAGACCCGACGCTTGAGACAAACTCAGCCCTGGCTGCGACCCTCGAGCGCATCGACGAGCAAAGAGCGGCTAACCTCTCAAAGAATTAGTCGGGTAACCTAGTTACATGACCAAACACGCCGTTTATCCCGGCTCGTTCAACCCCTTCACGCTAGGCCACCTAGACATCGTGAAGCGCGCCGTTGAGCTGTTTGACCTGCTCACCATCACCGTGGTGCACAACCCAAACAAAAGCACCGAAACCTCGGCTGCCACGCGCATTCAACTGATCAAAGAGGCCGTTTCGGCAGCCGGCTTGAACCCAGCCAAACTGCGCTTTGAGGTGCTCGAGAGCGGTCTACTGGCCAATTTCTGCAAGGAGATTGGCGCCACGGTTATCGTCAAGGGCATTCGCAACGGAGTCGACATTGACTACGAAGTGCCGATGGCAACCGTGAACCGCGATCTAACCGGCGTCGAAACCGTGTTCCTGTCTGCCACTCCAGCCCTTGCCCACATCTCGTCTTCGCTGGTTCGCCAGGTTGCCGAGCTCGGTGGTGACGTTACTTCCTACGTGCCGGCAAACGTCGCCGAATACCTCAAGAAAGGCAGCTAAACGATGTCTTCAGCCTTCAGCATTCACGTTCACGACCTGATGCACAAGCCTGGCCACATGCGCAAGGCTCAGCTGGATGTAACCCTAGAAGAAGACCTCGGCAACTATGCCATTGCGGTGCCGAAGGCATCCACGGTCGAAATTGACGCCAAATTGGAGTCGGTTCACGAGGGCATTTATGTCACCTTGGATGTCTACGCCGAAGCCAAAGGGGAGTGCTCAAGGTGCCTAGACCCCGTTTCTGAGCGAGTAGAGGTGGAAATTCAGGAACTTTTCGCCTATTCTGGAACAGACGAAGATGACTTTTTGGTTCAAGACGAGCAAATCGATCTTGAGCAGGTCGTCCGAGACGCGGTGGTTCTGAGTCTCCCTTTCCAACCAGTTTGTTCTGAAGACTGTCTAGGTCTTTGTTTAGGCTGCGGAGAAAAGATTCTAGATCCAGCGCAACACGTGCACGAAGCCCAGGTTGACCCTAGGTGGACGGCACTGCAAAAGCTTAAGGAAGATTGAAATGCCAGTACCTAAAAGACGCCTTTCTCGTTCACGCACCCACGCACGTCGTTCGCAGTGGAAGGCAGCCGAAGTAACTTTGGTCAAGACCGTAGTTAACGGCAAGACCGTTTACAGCATGCCTCACCGCGCCAAGGCCGTCGAAGATGCTGCCGGCAACGTGCAGTTCCTCGAGTACAAGGGCCGCAAGGTCGCTGACGCTTAAGTCCTTCAATGGGCAACCAGGTTCTGCAAGAGCGCCTTGGCGTATCGATTAGCGAAGAACTGCTCGACGTTGCCCTGACTCACCGTTCGTACTCATACGAACACGAAGACACGCCCAACAACGAACGCCTCGAGTTTCTCGGGGACTCGGTGTTGGGTTTTGTCGTAACTACACACCTTTTTGCGCGCTTCCCGCATCTTGCTGAAGGTGAACTCACCAAACTCAAGAACGGTGTTGTGTCGACCAAGGCGCTCGCTGCTGTTGGGCGCGAACTCGACCTCGGAAGTTTTCTTCGCCTGGGTCGCGGAGAAGAAACAACTGGCGGTCGAGACAAAGACAACCTCATTGCCGACGCGGTTGAAGCGATCTTGGCTGCAATCTATCTCGAGCTCGGACTCGATGCGGCATCAGCTGTAGTTGCAAAACTAATCTTTCCCATGCTCGATGATCACGAGTCACTGCTCTCGAGTGCAGACCCGAAGACTTCACTCCAAGAAGTTCTGCAGGAACGCGGTTTCGATGCTCCGGTTTACACCGTTGAGCACGAGGGTCCCGACCACGACAGAACATTTCACGCCACCGTTGCATTCGGCAATCACCGAGCCGACGGCACAGCACGCTCGCGCAAAGCTGCAGAAGCTTTAGCGGCAGCGGCAGCACTGGAACTGCTCGAGGTTAAGTAATGCCCGAACTTCCAGAAGTGGAAACAGTTCGAGCCGGTCTCGCTCAATACCTCCCTGGCTCCACCGTGCAATCGATTGATGTGCTCGATGCACGCAGCTTGAAGCGTCACCTCGCCGGGCCGGTCGATTTTATTAACACTCTGGTTGGAGCCAAACTGCTCGGCGTTGTGCGCCGCGGAAAGTTTCTCTGGATTCCAATTCAGCTCGCTGGCGAAAAAAAGATCCACTTAGCGCTGGTTGGTCACCTAGGCATGAGCGGGCAAATGCTGATTCGCGACGCTGGTGCGCCAGCAGACAAACTGACCCGCGTTGTTATTCACGTGAAAACTTCTCGCTCCAAAAAACTTGAATACCGTTTCATAGATCAGCGCATTTTTGGTTCGCTGCAGATTGACGAATTAGTGCCAACCGTCGATGGCGCTGCCGGAGGTTTTGTGCCCGAGTCGGTGGGGGATTGGCTCGGTCTGATTCCGCGCTCCGCTGCACACATTGCCCGAGACCCACTCGATGCGTCTTTTGATGAACCAGCGGTCATCGCCAAGATGCGCAAGAAGCAATCGGGCATTAAGCGCGTGCTACTAGACCAGGGTGTACTCAGCGGCATTGGAAATATTTACGCCGATGAGGCGCTGTGGGAAGCGAAGCTGCACTACGACCAACCAGCAGCGCAGATTAGTGCTGCCAAGCTCAGCGGCCTGCTGGCATCGGTGCGGGGCATCCTCGCTCGGGCAGTTGAGGCTGGAGGCACCAGTTTTGATGAGCAATACAAGAATGTGAACGGGGAATCCGGCTACTTCGAGGTGTCGTTAAATGCCTACGGGCAGACCGGAAAGCCTTGTAATCGCTGCGGAAAACCGATCAAACGCGACTCTTGGATGAACCGAGGTTCGCATTTCTGCCCAAACTGCCAAAAACTGGCAAAATCGACCCGCTGAATCGGGTAATTTTGTCTGACGGCCATTTTTCGGGCCAAACAATCGTCATAGGTGCGTGAACCAGCTTGTATCTGAAGAGTCTTACTCTCAAGGGCTTTAAGTCTTTCGCGCAGCCAACCACATTTCAGTTTGAGCGCGGTGTAACTGCTGTCGTCGGCCCTAACGGTTCGGGCAAGTCAAACGTCGTCGATGCTCTCGCCTGGGTTATGGGTGAGCAGGGTGCCAAGACTCTCCGCGGCGGAAAAATGGAAGACGTCATCTTCGCCGGTACCAGCACCAAGGGTCCTCTCGGTCGTGCCGAAGTTCAACTGACCATCGACAACAGCGATGGCGCACTACCGATCGACTACACCGAAGTTACCATTTCGCGAACCCTGTTCCGCAACGGCGGATCGGAATATGCAATCAACGGCGAGCCTTGCCGTTTGCTCGACGTTCAAGAACTTTTGAGCGACTCGGGTCTTGGTCGCGAGATGCACGTCATCGTGGGTCAGGGTCAGCTCGACACAATCTTGAAGGCAACGCCTGAAGAGCGTCGCGGTTTCATCGAAGAAGCCGCCGGTATTTTGAAGCACCGTCGACGCAAAGAGAAAACTCAGCGCAAGCTCGAGGCGATGCAGACCAACCTCACTCGTCTTAATGACCTTGCCGGTGAAGTTCGTCGTCAGCTAAAGCCACTTGGTGCTCAGGCTGAGGTTGCTCGTCAGGCTCAGGGTGTTGCTTCGATTCTTCGCGATGCGAAGGCTCGCATTCTCGCTGAAGATATTGCCGGACTTCACGCTCAACTAGAAGACTCGGCGAAGAGTGAATCTGACCGCAAGGCAGAACGCAACATTCTGGTTACCCTGCTGAACGAAAACACCGAGCGCATGCACCAGCTTGAGTCGGCACAGGTTTCACCAGAGATCGACCGCGCCCGCACTTTGGTATACGAATACGGCACCATCACCGAACGACTTCGTTCGCTGCTATCGATGGCTAACCAGCGAGTTGCTCTTCTCGAAACTCGCAGTGAACTAAACGCTGCTCAAATTGACCCAGCGCAGATTGAAGCCGACGCCACCGCAGCTTTTGAGGCTTCGAAGGTTCTCGATGAGGCAGTAAACGAACTCAAGCAAAAACTTGCTACCGCCGAAGCGAACCGCAACGTTGCTCGCGACGCTCTTGAAAGCTTCGACAACAAGGCTGCCGAACAAACCGCGTTGATCTCGCAGTTCGACATGCAGAAGTCGCGCCTTGCAAACGAGGCCGCGGTTGCAGAGAGCCGATTGATTTCGGCCCGTGAAGAACTTGATCGTCACAACAAAGCGGTGCAAGACGCGAAGTCACGTCTTGCAACTAGCGAGTCTGAGTACGCAAACCTTGAACTTCAGTTGCAGTCTGAGGGTTCTAAGGGTGACACCAACCTTGAGCAGCGTTACGAAACAGCACAGAAGGCTGTCAGTGACGCCAATGCGCAAATTGAAGCTCTGCGTGAGCAGATTCACACCGCTGAGCGTGAGCGCGACTCGCTTAGTGCCAAGCGTTCCGCACTGAACCTAACTCTTGAGCAGAAAGACGGAGCAAGCGCACTTGCCTCGGCTGGCCTCAACGGTATTCGCGGTCTAGTCGCGAGCCACATGAAAGTTTCAGAAGGCTACGAAGTTGCCATTGCTGCAGCTCTTGGCCCGCTAGCCGATGCTTTGGTGGCTGACGACCGGGAAAGCGGTATCGCTGCAATTGCCCACCTAAAGCAAAACGACCAGGGTCGCGTGGAGCTTATCGTCGCAGACGTGAACGCTAACACCGCAGGCGGATCGGTTACCAATGTCGCCGGTGTGCGCGCTGCGGCAGAGGTTGTTGAGGCTCCAAGCGGAATTCTCGCACTGCTTGCAGATGTGCTTATTGTTGACGACCTAGACGCAGCACGCGAGCTTTACCGAGCAGATTCAAACGCGAAGTCGAAAACTCTCATCACCCTTGACGGTGACGTGCTTAGCGAAAAGATTATTCGCGGTGGTTCACGCAGCACTCCATCAAAGTTGCAGTTGATCTCAGAGCGCGATGCAGCCGAAGCTCGCCTGACCAAGGTCAACGAACTAATCGAAACTTCACGCGCCGAACTCGCTCAGGCTCGCGCAACCGAAGAGGCTGCCAAGCAGTCTGCGAAAGAAGCCCTTGCCGCTCTGAACGAACACGATGCGCAACTGGCACAGAATGCAGAAAAACTTTCACGCGTTCGTGTTCAGGTTGACGCCGCAACTGCTGAAGTGGAACGTCTTACCGGTGTGGCACAAACAGCCGCTGCAGCAATCGAAGTTGCCGAACAGGCGCTGCAAACTGCAATCGCTGCGCACGACGAATTCGCGGCGCAAGATCGGCCAACTCTTGAACTTTCAGACCGTCAGGTTCTCGCCGACAATCTGGACCAAGAGCGCCAGGTTGAACTAGACATCCGAGTTGAACTTGGTGCAGCCGTCGAACGTCTTCGTGTAGAAACCGAACGAGCTAACGCACTTACCGCGCAGATTGGTGAAGCACGCGCAACCATCGAACGCGCCAAGGTTGCAGCAATCGCTCAGCAGAAACAACTCTCAGCCGCCAAGCGCGTGCTTGAAGTTGTGCCGATGGTGATGGACTCAGTCGAGAAGCAAGCCTCAGAAGCCAAGATCAAGCTTGCTGCCCTAGAGGCAGACCGTCAGAGTCAGTTCAACGACCTCGTGCGCATTCGCGGTGAAGTCGCTGAAATGCAGATGAAGCTGACCACGCTAACTCAGAGCGTGCACGACTACGAACTAAGCAACCACGAGCGTCGCCTCAACCTCGCAAACTTGGTCGCAAAGGCAAACGAAGAACTTGGGCTCGAGCAGTCGGTGCTGCTTGCTGAATACGGCCCAGACCAGCTGGTCGACGATGACAGCGTCGAAGGCGGCAAGAAGCCTTACAACCGTGAAGAGCAGGCAAAGCGCCTTCGCGACGCAGAGCGCATGCTCGAGCGCCTTGGTCGCGTGAACCCACTGGCCCTCGAAGAGTTTGCCGCGCTCGAACAACGCCACAAGTTCTTGACCGAACAGCTGCAAGACCTAACTCAAACTCGCAAAGACTTGCTGCAGATCATCGAAGATCTTGACACCCGCATGCGCACCATTTTCGAAGAAGCATTCAACGACACCAAGAAGGCATTCGAAAAGGTTTTCCCAGTGCTGTTCCCTGGTGGAACCGGTTCAATCTTCTTGACCAACCCAGACGACATGTTGACTACTGGTCTTGAAGTTACCGTTCGCCCGGTTGGTAAGAAGATTGAGCGCTTGTCGCTTCTCTCCGGTGGTGAGCGTTCGCTCGCTGCTGTGGCTTTGTTGATCGCAATCTTCAAAGCCCGCCCTTCGCCTTTCTACGTCATGGACGAAGTCGAGGCGGCTCTTGACGATGCCAACCTCGGTCGCCTGCTTGAAATCTTTAATGACCTGCGCACCAACTCGCAGCTCATCATCGTGACTCACCAGAAGCGCACCATGGAAATTTGTGACGCTCTCTACGGTGTCTCGATGCGTCAAGATGGTGTATCTGCCGTGGTCGGACAGCGCCTCGACAAAGACAAGGCTTAGTTCGTGGGCTTCCTGTTCTGGAAAAAGAAAAACAAGGATGCTGCGCCCGAAGCAATCGAGCCAGAAGTAGTTCTTGAACCTGAGGTTGTTCCAGAACCAATCGCTGAACCCGATCCAGAAGTAATTTCTGCGCCGGTCGTCGAAGAAGTTTTTCCTGAACCAGAACCTGAACCAGAACCTGAACCAGTCAGACTGGCGCCCGAGCCTGAGAAGGAAGTAGTCGAACTTCCGAAGCGTTCGTTTGTCAAAGGTATTCGTTCACTTTTCTCGCGCATCAAGTTTGATCTCGAGAATCTCGACGACCTCGAAGATGTTTTGATTCAGGCCGACTTCGGTCTTGATGCCGCCGAAAAGATTGTGGCTGAGGTTAAAGACCGCGCGAAGAAAAGCGGTGCTTCGACTGAGGCTCAGCTCAAGAGCATCCTGGTTGAAATCATCAGTGAAAATCTTGAGCGTGACGACAAAGAGCTGAATCTCGATAGCGGCAAGCTTCCTTACGTGATGCTTGTAGTCGGTGTGAATGGTGTCGGCAAGACGACGACCATCGGCAAGCTAGCCAAGTGGCTAACCGAGAGCGGCTCGAACGTTGTGATTGGTGCCGCCGACACTTTCCGTGCGGCAGCAGTTGACCAGATCGCCACCTGGGCTGACCGCGCTGGTGCGACCTTGATTCGACCAAAGACTGAGGGGCAAGACCCGGCGTCGGTTGCATTCGAGGCAACGGAGATTGCTGTTCGTAACCGAGCTGATGTTTTGATTATTGACACTGCGGGTCGCCTGCAAAACAAGACCGACCTCATGAATGAGCTCGACAAGATTCGTCGCGTTGTTGAGAAGACTGCCGAGATTAGCGAAGTTCTTTTGGTCATTGACGCAACCACAGGCCAGAACGGAATGACCCAGGCCAAGGCGTTTGCCGAAGTTGCCAAGGTGACCGGTGTGGTGTTGACCAAACTCGATGGCACTGCAAAGGGTGGCATTGTTTATTCGATACAGACTCAACTCGGCATTCCGGTGAAGCTGGTTGGAGTGGGGGAGGGCATCGCCGACTTTGCTTTCTTCGATGCACACGAGTTCGCTACCGGTTTAGTTGGCGACAACTAGGTTTCGTTAGGCTTATAGAGCACCTCAAGGAGTTTTGTGTTCGGAAATCTTTCTGATCGTTTAGTCGAAACGTTCAAGAATCTTCGCAGCAAGGGAAAGCTTTCCCCGGCTGACATTGATGCGACTCTGCGCGAAATTCGTCGAGCACTTCTAGAGGCAGACGTTGCACTCGAGGTAGTTAAGAACTTTGTCGGTGCCGTTCGTGAGCGCGCGCTTGGCGATGAGGTTAGCAAGGCACTGAATCCTGCTCAGCAAGTGGTTCAGATCGTCAACGAAGAACTCATCAAGATTCTCGGTGGCGAGCAGCGCA
>CAWULM010000030.1:0-7625 GCA_963923635.1 uncultured Micrococcales bacterium
CCCTTGCGAGTTAGAACTGGAACGAACTTTGCGCCACCTTCGAACGGTGCTGCGATGCGAGCATCGATGGCCTTGCGCTCGCGAACCTTCTTCGAGTCACCCATGTTGATCGAACGGAACGTGATCACGTAGACCAGCTTGCGCCAGAACGACTCAGGAGCCGTGCGGTTGCGCTTGGTGACATCGAGCAGGCGATCAGCGGTAAGCATGGCTGCCGGCTCAGGTTGGTCGAAAAGTTCTCCGCGAAGTGAGTCACGACGGGTGTAGTTGGTGCGACGGGTTAGCGGTTGCTGAACTTGAACTTGTTCAATTGGGCCAGAAATTGGCTCTTCGCGAATAATCTCTACGCTCGCGGTTGCCGGGGCCACATCTACGACGCCAGCGTCAACAGCGGTTTCAGCGAGCGAGTGAGTGCGAGTAGCTACTGGCTCGATTGCGTCGCCCTGCTTTGGCTTCTTGTCGCGAAAACCCACACTGCTCCTAAAGTTCGCATTTTTCGAAGTTTCCCCCGTAAAAGGCTATTCTAGCCGACTGGCTTATTCGGCCTCGACAACCAGAATTAGGTCGCCTGCCTCCAGAGCCTGGGTCTTGTGAATGGCTATACGACGCACCACACCAGCAGCTGAAGCTGTAATAGTTGCTTCCATCTTCATGGCTTCGATGGTCGCCACTGGCGAGCCGATTTCCACGTGCGCACCTTCGACGGTTTGCACGGTCACAACGCCTTGGAACGGTGCTGCCACGTGGCCTGTGTTGCTCGGGTCAGCCTTTTCAGCCAATGGCACATCGGCAACAATCTTGCGGTCACGAATGTTGATTGGGCGAAGCTGGCCGTTGAGCGTTGCCATGACGGTGCGGTAGCCCTTGGCGTCGGGCGTACCGATAGCTTCAAGGCCGACGTAGAGGCGCACACCGCGGCTAATCTGAACAACATGCTCACGCCCAGGCTCGAGCCCATAGAGGTAGTCAATGGTGTCTACTTGGTCTAGGTTTCCATAGGTCTCACGAGACTTCAGGAAGTCAGAGAACGGACCAGGGAACAGCAAACGGTTCAGCGTGGCACGTCGGGCTTTTGCATCGTCAGAGTTCAGCGCGGCTAGATCATCGGCAGAGACATCCTTGATGCCAAACTTTGGCTGCTTACCCTGAAGCACCTTGGTTCTAAACGGTTCAGGCCAGCCACCTGGCAAATCGCCAAGTTCTCCCGCCATGAAACCAACAACCGAGTCTGGCACATCGTAGTTCTGCGGGTTCGCCGCAAAATCGACAGGGTCGGCACCGACAGCAACCAAATGCAAGGCCAAGTCACCGACAACCTTGGAAGATGGGGTCACCTTAGTTGGGCGACCTAGAATCTCGTTGGCGGCGGCGTACATGTCTTCGACTTTTTCGAACTGGTTACCAAGACCAAGTGCGATGGCTTGCTGGCGCAAGTTTGAAAGTTGTCCGCCAGGAATTTCATGCTTGTAAACACGACCGGTTGGGCCAGGCAAACCAGACTCGAACGGAGAGTAAACGGTGCGAACGGCTTCCCAATAAGGTTCGAGAGCCATAACGTCTTGAAGTGGAATCTGAGTGTCACGCTCGGTGTGTGCCAAAGCTGCGATCAGAGCTGAGGCCGATGGTTGCGAAGTGGTTCCCGCCATTGGTGCAGAAGCCACGTCAACCGCATCGACGCCAGCATCAATTGCAGCCATAAGAGTGGCGAGCTGACCACCTGCCGTGTCGTGTGTGTGAAGGTGAACAGGAACGTCGAAACGTTCGCGAAGCGCCTTCACTAGTTTGCTAGCCGCAGCCGGACGCAAGAGGCCAGCCATGTCTTTGATAGCAATGATGTGCGCACCGGCATCGACGATCTGGCCGGCAAGGTTCAGATAGTAGTCGAGGGTGTAAAGCTTCTCGTTCGGGTCAAGCAGGTCGGCCGTGTAGCACAGGGCAACTTCTGCCACCGCAGTCTTAGTTTTCAAAACGGCTTCGATGGCAGGTCGCATTTGCTCGACGTCGTTGAGTGCGTCGAAGATGCGGAAAATGTCGACACCGGTTTCGGCGGCTTCTTTCACAAATGCTTCGGTGACCTCGGTTGGGTAAGGCGTGTAGCCGACGGTGTTACGACCTCGCAGCAACATCTGAATGCAAAGGTTTGGCATTGCCTCGCGTAGTGCAGCTAGACGCTCCCACGGGTCTTCACCCAAGAATCGAAGCGCAACGTCGTAGGTTGCTCCACCCCAAGCTTCAACCGAGAGCAGTTGTGGAGTGAGTCTCGCCACGTATGGTGCAACTTGAACCAGGTCTCGACCACGAACGCGAGTTGCCAGCAGCGACTGGTGTGCGTCACGGAATGTCGTGTCCGTAACCGCAACTTCATTCTGAGCACGAAGATGCTTCGCAAAACCCTCGGGCCCCAACTCCAGCAAACGCTGACGTGACCCTGCAGGAGCAGCTGCCCTTAGATCAACCTTCGGAAGCTTCACACTTGGTGAGACACGTGTACCTCGTGCACCGTAAGGCTGGTTGACCGTGACGTCGGCAAGCCAAGTCATGATCTTGGTGCCTCGGTCTTTAGAGGCCGAAGCACTGAAAAGTTCTGGGTGTTCGTCGATGTACGAAGTGCTTAGGTCGCCAGCAGAGAAAGTTTCATCTGCCATGACCGCTTGCAAGAAAGCAATGTTGGTGGAGACACCGCGAATACGGAATTCTGCAAGCGCACGACGAGCGCGCACAACCGCAGACTGGAAGGTCTTGCCCTTCGAGATCAACTTCACGAGAAGAGAGTCAAAGTGCGGGCTAACCTCGCTACCAGCAGAAATGGTTCCGCCATCGAGACGAATACCAGCGCCACCAGGTGAACGATAGGTGGTGATTCTTCCGGTGTCAGGTCTGAAGCCCTTTGCCGGGTCTTCGGTGGTGATGCGGCACTGAATAGCGAAGCCGTGCATTGAGATTTGATCTTGAGTGAGACCAAGTTCTTTGAGCGACTCCCCTGATGCGATTCGCATTTGACTCTGAACCAAGTCAATATCGGTGATCTCTTCAGAGACCGTGTGCTCAACCTGAATGCGCGGGTTCATTTCGATGAACACGTGCTTGCCTGCATTTGCACCCACAGTGTCGATCAAAAACTCGACAGTGCCCGCGTTGACGTAGCCAATCTCTTTCGCAAACGCAACGGCATCGCGATAGAGCGCTTGGCGAAGCGATTCATCCAAGTTAGGAGCAGGAGCGATTTCAACAACTTTTTGGTTGCGACGTTGCACCGAGCAGTCGCGCTCAAAAAGGTGAACTACATTTCCTTCGGAATCGGCAAGAATTTGAACTTCGATGTGGCGAGGTCGCAGCACAGCCTGCTCGAGAAATACTCGTGGGTCACCGAACGCCGCGTCGGCTTCTCGCATAGCTTCACCAAGGGCAGCTTCGAGCTGATCTGGTTCGTTCACACGACGCATGCCTCGCCCGCCGCCACCGGCAACAGCCTTCACGAAAAGAGGAAAACCAATTTCTTTCGCGTTTGCAACGAGTTCAGCAACATCGCTCGAAGACCCGGTCGACTTGAGAACCGGAACACCGGCACGAATAGCCGCCGCCTTAGCGTTTACCTTGTCACCGGCTAGGTCAAGCACATCAGCTCCAGGGCCGATGAAGGTAATGCCGTTGGCGGCAGCCGCTTGGGCTAGTTCAGGGTTTTCCGAAAGGAATCCGTAGCCAGGATAGATGGCGTCTGCACCAGACTCTTTGGCAACGCGAATGATTTCGGCTACGTCTAGGTAGGCACGCACCGGGTGCCCCTCTGACCCAATCTGATAGGCTTCGTCAGCCTTTAGTCGGTGAGAAGAGTTGCGATCCTCGTATGGGAACACAGCGACCGTCTGGGCGCCCAGCTCAAAGGCAGCACGGAAGGCGCGAATGGCGATTTCACCGCGGTTCGCGACCAGAATCTTCCTGAACATTTGATCCTAAAGTTTCGCAAATTGACATAGGAAATGGTTTAGATGGTTACTAAAAAGGTAGCCTATAAGCGTGTATGTAGTAAGCGTTAGCTCCCTGAAGGGAGGCGTCGGCAAGACAACAATCGCCTTAGGATTGGCCTCTGCCGCTGCCGCTCGTGGTCTACGAATTCTCGTGGTAGACCTCGACCCGCAATGCGATGCCACAACCGGTTTAGGTGCCATCGGGGAATTTGCGGATACCTGTGCCGATGTCCTGCAATCACCCCGGCACAACATCGTGCATAGAGCAATCGTAGCGAGTACTTGGGCCAAAATCTTGCCTTCCAAGATTGACATCATGGTTGGCAGCCCAAAAGTTCAGATTGTCGACCACCCGCACCCTTCGATCAAAGAACTCTGGCGCCTTGAAGAAGCGCTGACCAAGGTTGAGAAAGATTACGACCTGGTCATCGTCGACACTCCTCCGTCTATCAATGGTCTTACCAAGACTGCCTGGGTTGCCAGCGACCGCATCCTAGTGGTTACCGAGCCTTCGTTGTTCTCGGTTGTCGCCGCCGACCGAAGCATTCGCTCCATCAACGAACTACGTAAAGGCGTCACGCGACGACTGAAGATTCACGGTGTTGTCATCAACCGTTTCAAGCCGATGAGTCGTGAACACCAATTCCGAGTGAACGAACTCCAAGAAAAGTATGGTTCACGCCTACTACCTCAGCGGTTCGAAGAAAAGGCTACGATTCAGCAAGCACAAGGTGCCGCCCGCCCGATTCACGCCTGGACCGGAGAAACCTCGCTCGAGGTGGCTAAAGCCTTTGATGGTATTCTCGCGGGATTACTTGAAGACCTGGTCAACAACCCTCACAAGGAACAATCCCGCCTTTCTAAGCGCCAAGCTCGACGAGAGAAGAAGCTCAACCGCTCAAAGCGTGGCAAGAACATTGACTCTCTGCTCAACGAAGACACCGACGAACTAAACATTCTCGAAACGCTAACCGGCGAAATTGCCCTGCCTGCGCCTTACACCGAAGAGGCGGTTGAACTTGGGCTGACCGAGCCAGAAGAAGAGATCATTCCACCGACACCAGAAGAGCTGTTCGAAGAACTCATGCGCGAAACCATGCAAAAGCTTCAAGACGAGAAGCAAGACGAAGAAAAAGACGAAAAACCCGAATAAAGTCGGTGACTAAACAGCGCGGCGAGCAGCGCGGCGAGCAGCTAGCTCATCAATTTCGTCAAGCGAAGCTGGAGTCATGTTGACCAAGGTAGCCTCAACCTCACGAAGTACGCGTCCAACAGCAATGCCAAAGACACCCTGACCGCGGTCCATCAAGTCGATGACCTCATCTTGGGTGGTGCAAAGATAAACGCGCGAACCGTCAGACATCAGGGTGATGCGGGCCAGATCGCTAAAGCCAGCAGCGCGCAGCTGGTCGACCGCTAGTCGAATCTGCTGAAGCGATACACCGGTGTCAAGCAGGCGCTTGACCAGCTTGAGAACCAAAACGTCGCGGAAGGCATAAAGGCGCTGGCTTCCCGAACCGGTAGCCTCTCTAACACTTGGCTGAACCAGCCCGGTGCGGTCCCAGTAGTCAAGCTGACGGTATGAGATACCGGCTGCCGCGGCGGCAGGGATGCCTCGGTAGCCCAGACGTGGGTCTGCCGAAGGTAGGCCTTCGGTGAAGAGCATGTCTTGCGTGTATTCCGCTTGATCATTGGTGTGCTCAGACATTCGCGCTCCTCTCAGATTTAAACCTAAACGTTCAAGTACAGGTTTAATTGTTCAGGCTATTTAGACCAATACGCGGTTAATTTAATTCTTCGGCGTGTCGCGATTTGTCAAGAGTCCATTTTTGTAATGGTGGCTCGCACCATTTCGGCCTGAATCGCAGCAAACTGGTTAGCGATTTCAAGCCCGTAGTGCACCGCTCTGGCACGAGAAGACACATCGGCCTTGGCCAGCACCGGAGCGACGACACCTTGAATGATGCCGATTTCGCGGTCAGCAGCAGCGCGCAACATACGCAGGTGTCGAGGTTGAAGACCAAAACGAGTTAGGTGCATGACGCCACGAGCTATTTCAATGTCGCTCGCCTCGTAAGGCTCTTCCCCAATTAAACCGGCCGTGCGGGCTTCGGCAATTAGAGCCGGAGTGATCGCAGTGGCGGCAATCATTTCTAGTTCGGTGAACTTCGTCTTGTTGGCAATCTTCAGGTGATCGACAACAGGCGACGAAGAACCAGGCAGAGCTGGAGTTTTTCCAGCGTCCAGGTCGTCAAGGTACTGGCGAATGACCTTTAGCGGAAGGTATTTGTCTCGAGCCAACTCAAGGATGATTCGAATGCGTTCGACATCTTGCTCGGTGTATTTGCGGTAGCCCGAAGCAGTGCGCTGCGGAGTAATAAGTTCTTGATCTTCATAAAAACGAAGCTTCGAAGGAGTGAGGTCTGGAAAGTTTTGCTTAAGGCTGTCGATTACTTGCCCAATGGTGAGCAGTCTCACCGCTCGCGGTTGCAGAACAGATACAGAAGCGTTGGCAGCCATTATTTTTTGTCTGCCTTCGCTGCGAAGAATGTCAGTTTGTACTTGCCGATTTGCACTTCGGCGCTATCCTGCAAAATGACTTCGTCGACACGCTTGCCCTCATAGTAGGTTCCGTTAAGTGAACCTAGATCACGAACCAGGAAGGTTGAGCCATTGCGCACGAATTCTGCGTGACGACGCGAGACCGTTACATCATCTAGAAAAATATCCGCATTGGGGTGACGGCCAACGGTGGTGAGGTCTGCATCAAGCAGAAAACGAGAGCCATCTTCGTAGCCACGTCGAACGACCAATAGCGCATTTCCCGCCGGCAAGGCATCGATGGCTGCTTGCTCTTCAGGGCTAAGCGCGTCGAGAGCCTCATCTAGAAAATCCTTGGCGAAACTGCGCGTCGAATCGACGTCATCAGCATCATCAAAGTGGTTCATTTTGGCTCCCATAGCCCATAAGCCTAGCGGGTTCTGAAGGGTCAAATTTCACCACAGAACGAACTTGTTTCAAATAGATAAAACCAGACCACCAATACAGTCCGATTCCCCAAATTGCGAAGGCCCAGGCTATCGCCAGGATGGTGTCACGCCACATAGGAACCACGTCTGCCATAAGCAAAAGCGGAAAGGCGTAGAGCAGGGCAAAGGTTCCTGCCTTGCCCAAAAAGTGCACCGGAAGCGGCCCGTAATTTCTCTTAGCCAAGACCGGAACCGTGAAGGCAAGCATCACGTCTCGAGAAATGATTACGAAAGGCAACCAAACCGGAATGTGGGAGGTCACGGCAAGCCCAACCAGCGCAGCCAAAATGTAAAGTCGATCGGCCGCTGGGTCGAGCAACGCCCCCAAACGAGTTTGTTGGTTGAGACGACGAGCCAGAAAGCCGTCTAGGAAATCTGTAACCGATGCGACCACGAGCGTCACCAACGCTAGGCCGGAGGCATCGATGAGAATCAACCAAAGAAAAACCGGCACCAGCAAAAGTCGCAAAACGCTGAGCAGGTTAGGCACCGTGAGCAGTTCACTCGCGAGCTTCGGCTTGGCATCCATGCTGTGATTCTATGCTTTCCTGATTCGAAGATAAATGGTCGGGCTAGCCGGATTTGAACCGGCGACCCCTTGTCCCCCAGACAAGTGCGCTACCAAGCTGCG
>CAWULM010000031.1:0-7601 GCA_963923635.1 uncultured Micrococcales bacterium
GAGAACCATCGGTTCTCTCTTGGTGGACGATATCGGAATCGTGTGGTGGACGATATCGGAATCGTGTGGTGGACGATACTGGGATCGAACCAGTGACCCCTTCCATGTCAAGGAAGTGCGCTACCGCTGCGCCAATCGACCAAACTTTTTTGTTGAGGTGGAGACGGGATTTGAACCCGTGGTTTTACAGCTTTGCAGGCTGTCGCTTTGGGCCGCTCAGCCACTCCACCGTGTCCACGAGCTTTTACCCGCTTCGAGCGGATGACGAGATTCGAACTCGCGACCCTCACCTTGGCAAGGTGATGCTCTACCAACTGAGCCACATCCGCGTTGTTCCTAGGAACAGGAAATACTCTAACCTATCCCCCGCAACCCTCGCAAACTTTCAAGGGAAATGCTGTTGATATAGTGATTAGAACAGGGCGTATGGCGTAGTGGTAGCGCGCTTCCTTCACACGGAAGAGGTCACTGGTTCGATCCCAGTTACGCCCACGTGATCATAAACATCGGCCAGGGATCCCCCTTCGAAGTACTGCTAGGCATCGTCTTCGTAGCTTTGGTCTTCCTGATCTTCTTCGGCACCCTGTTTGTCTTTGGTGCTTACGTATTAGGCAACCTTAGAGACAAGTGGCCCGAGCAAACATCGCAGCAACGGTTTATTCAGATGAGCAAATATTCTCTTTACCTGGGTGTTTTTTGCCTTGTGGTCTGGCTAGCGATAAAGCAAATGCCGGCTTAAACAAGGATGTCGGCCACCGAAGTAGCCGACATCCGAGTTTGACTTTCTTAGCCGCGATCTGACCCGAAGGCGTAAGCCTCTTCGCCGTGCACAACGGTATCGATTCCGGCGATTTCATCCTCCGCCTTGACACGGAAGCCGATCGTCTTCTCAATAACCCAACCGATAATAAGTGCTCCTACGAACGAGTAGCCGAGGACCACTGCGGCTCCTAGGGCCTGCATCAAGAACTGGTGCCATCCAAAACCGAAGGCTGCACCAACACCGTTGCCGAAGATACCAATCCAAAGAGTTCCGATGATTCCACCGATAAGGTGGATGCCAACTACATCGAGCGAGTCATCAAATCCAAGCGCAAACTTGAGATCGACGGCAAGTGCACAGATGGCGCCAGCAAGAACACCCAGCAACATGCCCCAGATCGGATCTAGGACTGCACATGCAGGGGTGATTGCCACAAGACCCGCTACTGCACCAGATGCAGCGCCGATAGACGTCGCCTTTCCGTGCTTCAGGTACTCAACAATGAGCCAACCAATCATTGCAGCTGCAGGGGCAGCCACAGTGTTGACGAACGCGATGGTTGCGACTCCGTCTGCGGCCAACTCGCTACCGGCATTGAAACCGAACCAACCGAACCAGAGAAGTGCTGCACCCAAGAGCACAAGGGGCACGTTGTGCGGTTGTTGAATGCCCTTACTGAAGCCAAAACGCTTACCCAGAACAATCGCCAGGGCCAAACCTGCGGCGCCAGCGTTAATGTGAACGGCGGTACCACCGGCGAAGTCAATGACACCCAAGTTGTAAACGATCCAGCCGCCATCAACTACTTTTCCATTTCCATCAAGGGTGAAGTTAAAGACCCAGTTCGCGACCGGGAAGTAAATCAAGGTTGCCCATACTCCAGCGAAGATCATCCATGCACCATATTTGGCGCGGTCTGCGATTGCCCCTGAAATCAGTGCAACCGTGATGATCGCGAAGGTCGCTTGGAAAGCGACAAAGGCCAGCTCTGGGTGTCCACCGGTGGCTTCAGAAACCGAGTGAACCTGTCGAGTTAGTCCTAGTGAGCTCAGATCAATACCAAATACTCCATCGAGACCCACGAAAGATCCGGTGCCAGCGTTTGAGAATGAAATGGCATAGCCGTAGAGAACCCAGAGAACGCCAATGATTCCAAGTGAGCCAAAGCTCAACATCATCATCGAAACCACGCTCTTGGCTTTGACCATACCGCCATAGAAAAACGCGAGTCCTGGCGTCATCAGCAGAACTAGCGCGGAAGAAATTAAGACGAAAGCAATGTTGCCCTGATCCATTTGTTTACCTCTCTCCAGAAAACAAATACCCCGTTGGTATGAGACCAGTTAACTGACCAAAAGTTTCAAGGAACGACCCACTCTGTTTCGTGTTTGTAAACATTCACGAGCTTAAAACAGAGCGCCAGCCCTTTCGGACTGGCACTTCTGGTGATTTTGCTCACATGCGGTCGTTCGCAAAAGCGTAAGCCTCTTCGCCATGGACAATCGTATCGATGCCTGCAATCTCGTCTTCGGCCTTCACTCTGAAACCCATCGTCTTTTCAATCGCAAAACCGATCACGTAGGAGATTCCAAATGAGTAGACCAGCACAGCGACCGCAGCTATTGCTTGCATGAAGAACTGATGCCAACCGAAACCAAAGGCAGCCCCAACACCATTGCCGAAGATTCCGATGTAGAGAGTTCCGATAAGTCCACCTACCAGGTGGATACCAACCACGTCGAGTGAGTCATCGAACCCGAGCGCAAACTTGAGATCAATAGCAAGCTCACAGACCGCTCCCGTGATCAAGCCAAGAATAATCGCCCAAATAGGATGAAGTGCAGCGCACGCAGGAGTTATGGCCACTAAACCAGCAATTGCACCGGAAGCAGCGCCAATGGCCGTGGCTTTACCATGTTTGAAGTATTCGACAATCGCCCAGCCGATCATTGCAGCAGCTGGGGCAACCATTGTGTTGATAAAGGCCAGTGACGCGACCCCGTCTGCCATGAGTTCGCTTCCAGCATTGAAACCAAACCAACCAAACCATAGCAAACCAGCGCCGATGAGCGTGATAGGTACATTGTGTGGCTGTTGAATACCTTTGCTGAAACCGAATCTCTTACCTAAAACCATGGCAAGGGCGAGGCCGGCAGCACCAGCATTTATTTCAACTGCAGTACCTCCAGCGAAGTCGATGACATGCAGGTTGTACACCAGCCAGCCTCCGTCGATTACAACGCCATGGCCGTCAGTTGTGTAGTTGAAAACCCAGTTTGCAACCGGAAAGTACACAAGTGTTGCCCAGAAAGCTGCAAACACGAGCCAGGCCCCGTACTTAGCACGGTCCGCAATAGCACCTGAAATTACTGCAACTGTAATGATTGCGAAGGTTGCTTGAAAAGCTACGAACGCCATTTCGGGATGTCCATTCCCATAGATGTTAAGGGCATTCACCTGGCGGTCTAAGCCGATTGAACTCAAATCAATGCCAAAGACGCCGTCTATTCCAATAAAGTTGCCAACCCCAGCGTTGGCAAATGAGATCGCGTAACCAAAAACAACCCAAAGCACGCTAATGATGCCCAGCGAACCGAAGCTCAACATCATCATGGAAATGACGCTTTTCGCCTTGACCATTCCCCCATAAAAGAAGGCTAGGCCGGGTGTCATGAGCATGACGAGCGCAGCGCAAATGAGAAGAAAACCGGTATTACCTTGGTCCATCGAAACCTCCTGACAGATGTCAACCTAGAAAGTAAACCGAAAGGAGGTTTCAGAAAATGGTGAGAAATGTTTCGTGTTTGTAAACAATCTACAGACTCATTGAGCCCAAGCGCGAAACCGCTCTTTGATACTTCTTCTGGTAGGAACCGCTGAAATAGGACTTAGCAAAGACGTTAGTCAAGCCAATCCCGGTCGATTTCATCTGCACGCCAGCTTCATAAGCTCGGTCCACAAAAGCAACAAACCTGAGAGCGTCGAATTCGTGCGAAATCTCTTGCACGTTCGTCAACCCGATACGTTCTATTCCATCAAGCAGATGCGAATACTTTGCAGGGTGCAAGTCAGAGAGCTTGGCTAGCAACCGGGGGAAATCATCAATACTGGCTTGAGCTTGATCTTGCAGCAACCACTCTCCAAGCGCGTCCATCGACAAAGCGCTTGAATGTGCCTGGGTGGGACGGTGTCGAAAATCTTCCCCGTCGATTCGCATGAAAGTGAACTTCTCGCCAATACCTAGAATCTCTCGACGAAAATCCGCTGCAGCGAATCGCCCTTCACCGAGAGCGTTTGGTGGCGTGTTTGAAGTAGCAGCAAACCGCACACCCTTTGCAGATAGTTCATTGAGCAACCGCGACATGATCATTGTGTTGCCAGGGTCATCCAATTCGAATTCATCGATGCAAATAAGGTCAAATTTGGCTAGTTCTTGAAGCGCGGCGGCGAAACCTAAGGCTCCTATCAAGCTCGTAAAAGCGAGGAACGACCCAAAGGCTTTTGAACCCTTAAAGCGCTTGTACAATCCGACCATCAGGTGCGTTTTGCCAACGCCAAACCCGCCATCCAGATAAATGCTCGCATTGGACTTGCTTCCCGCCTTAACAGGAAGGTTCAAGCAAAAGTTTTGAGCATCTTTTTGTGAGGGGAAACGGTCATCTGGCCGATAGTTTTCAAGCGTGGCTTCTGCGAATTCGCGAGGCGGCACTAGATCGGCAATCATCTGAGCTGTTGATGTCTGCGGATCGCGCGTAATCAACTGATGAAACTGGGTCACTGTTGCCTTTTCTTACCCGAAACTATTTGACGCGGGCCACAGAGATTATCCTATTAGTAGCTATTTGCCCAAGGAGAGACCTTGTCTGTTGGACTAGACCCAAACCCTAAATTCGCCGACTACGCACACCCGGAAACATTGGTTTCGGCGCCGTGGCTGCGCGAGAACCTGGACGCACCTGGCTTGGTGATCGTCGAGTCAGATGAAGACGTTCTTCTATACGACGTAGGTCACATCCCTGGCGCCGTAAAAATCGACTGGCACACCGACCTAAATCACCCAGTGCTCCGCGACTACTTAGATGCTGAAGGTTTCCAAGCCCTCATGCAACGCAGCGGCATCAAGCGAGACTCGACCGTTGTTCTATACGGTGACAAAAGTAACTGGTGGGCCGCCTACACACTGTGGGTTTTCAAGCTGTATGGGCATGAAGATGTACGCCTTCTAGACGGCTCAAGAGAAGCCTGGAAGAATGCTGGGTTTGAATTCACCAAGGATGCCCCGCAAATAAGTCCGAGCGACTACCCACTCGTTGAACGAGATGACGTCACTCTTCGCGCATTCCGCGACCAGGTTCTGGCACACATTGGGAAACCTATGGTTGATGTGCGTTCACCGCAGGAGTACACAGGTGAACGCACTCACATGCCCGACTACCCACAGGAAGGTGCCCTTCGCGGAGGCCACATTCCCGGCGCGAAGTCGGTTCCGTGGGCTCGTGCAGTCAACGAAGATCAAACCTTCAAGTCCTTTGTTGAATTGAAGGAACTTTACGAGACCACCAATGGCCTGCAAAAGAACGATGATGTAATCGCCTACTGCCGAATCGGTGAACGTTCGAGTCACACCTGGTTTGTGTTGAAGTATCTGCTTGGCTACACCAACGTGCGCAACTATGACGGCTCATGGACTGAGTGGGGCAGCCTGGTTGGTGCGCCTATCAATACGGGTGTAAATCCTTGACCGATGCTAGCGACGCCCTTAGCCGAGAGTTTCTAGAACTCCCGGTAAAAGAACGTTTAAACCTGCTGCTGGAGTTCAGTGAGAATCTTCCCGAGCTACCAACTCAATACCAAGACCATCCAGAATTACTCGAGCGCGTCGAAGAATGCCAGTCACCTGTTTACCTGTTCGTTGAGCTTAACGGCGAAACCGTACGCACTTACTTCACCGCACCAGAAGAAGCTCCAACCACAAGGGGGTTCGCAAGCATCTTGAGCGAACTGCTGGATGGCAAATCTATAGATACCGTGGCAACGTTCGACGACCAGTTCCCAGACAAACTTGGGTTAGCCGAGGCCATCTCTCCCCTACGTTTACGCGGCATGCGCGCAATGATTTTCAGAATCAAAAGACAGCTGCAAGAAAAGCTAGCCGGTGTCGCCAACAACTAGCCCCGACCTAGCACGATACGCAGAAGTGCAAGGCATTTTCGCGAATCTGCTGTTACTAGACGACGGCAGCTACTACGGCCCAGACGGCTCTAGTCGATCAATCTCGAACGAGATCGACAAAACTGTATTGGTGCACCTGCGCCGCAAAAGTCGAGCGCTGGTAGTCGGAGGTAACACCGCTCGCAACGAGGGGTACAAACCATCCGAACGATTCGAGACCTTTGTTTTCACTGGCGACCCGGATTCACTTGCAACCGGCCTGAAACCACTTCAGTTCGATGACGTCAGTGACCTAAAAGTGCAATTGGTAGAAATGCTTCAACGGTACGGACAAATTCTTATCGAAGCTGGCCCGAGTCTGCTTAAAAAACTTATCGCCACAGGAGAGGTGGATTACCTTTGCCTGACTGTAATTGGCCAACCTGACCGCGAAACTCTGCTGCTTCGAAGCATCCTGGATGTTAGCAACGCTAAGTTACTGTCCAAGGAAGCAGTCGGCAACACTCATTTGTCGGTCTGGCGCCTAATCTAGCGGCGGCGTGGCAGCAAGCCAGAGGTTAGGGCTGCGAATACGCTTTTGTTATGGTCGAGTTCAAGGCGCAGCCCTCTGCGGCAACTGAATTTCAGTTGGCGCTCGAGTCTTTGCGCACGGCCGGTGTAAGGGAAGAGCTCAACGTCAGGGAGATTCCTGCACCAGACGGTCTCGCACCACATGCAGTGGCATTTGCCGCTGACGTGAAGGCACTCTCGGAACACGAGAAGGTCGACCTCGGCACCGGCAGACTCGTTCTGCTCTGGGATAAAAAACCGCAAGAAGCCTGGGCATCGCGCTTCCGAGCCATTGTTTACGCCAAGTCTCCTGTCGAAACCGATGTTGGAGAAGGCGAAGATGAGGCTGGTTTGACCTGGGCATGGCTGATGTCTGCTCTAGAACAAACTGGAAGCTCGCACGCCGGAGAAGCGGGCACAGCAACCCTGATCCGTTCCACTGGCTATGGCTCACTCCAGCACCATCAACATCACATGGAAGTTGAGCTGAGAGCTTCGTGGAGCCCGATGGACACCAACTTCGGCTCTCACTTCCAGGCATGGCAAAACTTGATCTGCATGATGGCAGGTCATCCGCTGCACAATTCAGAGCTCGGTCGTTTAGATAGCCGTGCCTGAAGTTGAAGAAGTAATTCCGCTACTAGCTAGGCCGCGCAACGAAGTCATTTTCGTAGCCAACCTCAACACTTTCGACTCCATGCTGGCGTCACTCCAAAACACGCAAGGACCGGTGGCGATTGATGCCGAGCGAGCAGCCGGGTTCAAATATTCGAATCGTGCTTATCTCATCCAGCTGCACGCGCGCGGGGGCCAAATTTTTCTCGTCGATCCTGTAGCAATAGAACAACAAGATGATTCCGCTTTTGGTCGCCTACAAGACGTCATCTCAGATCGAGAGTGGATAATCCACGCAGCAACCCAAGACCTTCCTTGCTTAGCAGAATTGGGCTTGAAGCCAAAGAAACTGTTCGACACGGAGCTTGCAGGTCGCCTTTCAGGGCTGACACGCGTAGGACTCGGTTACGCCTGTGAATCACTTCTTAAAATCAAACTCGCCAAAGAACACAGTGCCTGTCTCTTATACACATCTGACGCTGCCGACGATACTCCTTGTGTA
>CAWULM010000032.1:0-7525 GCA_963923635.1 uncultured Micrococcales bacterium
CAACGCCGCCATATTCGTCGATCACAATCGCAATGTGAGTCGCCTTCAACTGCAGTTCACGAAGCAGGTCATCGACCGGCTTCGAATCAGGAACGAAGATGGCCGGGCGAAGAAAACGCTGCACCTGCAACTTGGAGAGGGCTCTCGAATTTGAACGTGCCTGGCGAGCGACATCCTTGAGGTAAAGAATGCCAACGACATCGTCGATGTTTCGACCAGTCGCCGGAGCACGCGAAATACCTGAATCAAGGAAAATGTCGAACGCTTCTTGCAGGTTCTGATCAGCTCGAACAGTAAGCATATCGATGCGAGGCACCATAATTTCGCGAACTATGGTTTCGCCAAATTCGTCAACCGACTCGAGCAACTCCTGCTCAAACTCATCAGGTTTATCAACCTTTGGAAGCGCAAGCGGAGTGAACAGCAGATCTAGCGAGCGAATAATTCGATGCATACGAGTCGCTAGCCACTTTCCAACCGAAGCAAGCCCAAGAACCCTAGCCGCAATTTGAGAACCGACCAGCAACATCAGCATTGCCGGTACAACAATCAAACCCACAACCCACCACCGTAGGTTTAGCGGTGCAAGACTCTGCGTGAGTACTACTCCAAAGAAACCGGTCAAAGTCAGGCGAAGAAAAGTTAGCGACTCGTTGCTGGCTTCTAGGAGTTCGTCACGGTCGAGAGCGGTAGCGACAGCGCTAACCAATAGGGCGAGCACCGCCAAAAGAACCGATAGCCAAATTCCTAGAACAAACAATTAGTTCGCCTCGCTGGCGTAAAAGTCACTGAGAATCTGGCGTTGCAGCCCAAACATTTCCTTTTCTTCTTCCGGCTCGGCGTGATCGTACCCAAGCAGGTGAAGCACACCGTGCGTCGTCAGCAGAAGAAGCTCATCGATGGTTTCATGACCAGCGGTTACCGCTTGACGAGCGGCAACCGTCGGGCAAAGCACGATGTCACCCAATAACCCCGGCGGAGTTAGACCGTTCGGCGAACCTGGTCGAAGTTCGTCCATCGGAAACGAAAGCACGTCGGTTGGACCAGGTTCATCCATGAAGTCAATGTGGAGTTTCTCCATGGTTGCCTCATCAGAAAGAACAATGCTCAGCTCTGCATCAGGGTGGATGTGCATGGCAGTAAGAGCAAAGGCAGCGACGCGAACAATTCTCGCCTCGTCAACCGTCTGATCTGACTCGTTATTTATTTCGATAGTCATCTGGATCTCCGCCCTGGCACAGCTGGTGACGCTCTCTTGCTGCCATCAAGGGTCTTTTCGTGTTTTGCGTATGCGTCAACAATCTTGGCAACCAAAGAGTGTCTAACCACGTCTGCCGAAGTAAGTGTCGAGAAATGCATGCCATCTATCTTGGACAAAACTTTCATGGCAGTTTTCAAACCGGAGTTTCCGTATCTAAGGTCGATCTGAGTGATGTCGCCGGTAATGATCATCTTCGAGTTGAAACCTAAACGAGTAAGAAACATTTTCATCTGCTCAGGCGTAGTGTTCTGGGCTTCATCCAAGATGATGTACGAATCATTTAGAGTGCGACCGCGCATGTACGCCAATGGTGCAACCTCAATTGTTCCACTGGCCATAAGCTTTGGAATCGAATCGATTTCGAGCATGTCGTGAAGAGCATCGTACAGCGGGCGAAGATACGGGTCGATCTTGTCGTTGAGTGTGCCTGGCAAGAAACCAAGTGACTCCCCTGCCTCAACCGCTGGGCGCGTAAGAATGATGCGGCTAACTTCTTTGCGTTGAAGTGCCTGCACTGCCTTGGCCATGGCCAGATAGGTTTTTCCAGTTCCGGCTGGTCCAATTCCAAAGATGATGGTGTTGTTGTCGATGGCATCGACGTACTTCTTTTGACCTTCACTCTTGGCTCGAATGGTCTTTCCGCGTGACGAAAGAATGCTCTGGCTAAGAACGGCTGAAGGGCTAGTTGCGCTTTCGCCTTGCACCATACGAATCGTGCGAGAAATGTCTTCGGCGTTTGGATTGTGCGAGTTGGCAACCATCACGCAGAGTTCATCGATGACACGACGAGCAGCCATCACATTCTTAGTCGCACCATCAAGCTTCACCTTGTTTCCACGAGCTGAAATGCGAAGTTCGGGCAAGGCATCTTCCAATTGCCTGATGAGTTCGTCTTGCGGCCCGAAGACCAAGACGGGATCAACATCGATCAACTCAAATTCTTCAGACGAGTGGTCTTTAGCTGGCTTAGTTGCCACTTGAATCCTTTGGTGTGCGACTGGTGATGTGCATATGGGCATGCCACACCGTCTGGCCGGCCTCAGCACCGGTGTTGAAAGTAAGTCGGAACGACCCGGTTGATTTGTCGGCAGCTATCTTCGAGGCCAACTGCATCATGTCGACAAGCGCGTGAGGGTCTGCGAAAGCCAGTTCAGAGACATCCTTGTGATGAGACTTCGGAATCACCAGAATGTGCACAGCGGCTCTAGGTGCGATGTCGTGAAAAGCCAGAGCGTGTTCGGTCTCGGCAACTACCTTCGCGGGGATGTCGCCGGCTATGATTTTGCAAAATACGCAGTCGTCCATGTCTCTCCTTCAAATCTACTGCCAGCGACCTGACGAGGCCGAAAGCACCGCCAGCGCAGCCGAACCAGCTGTCGAGGTGCGCAGAATGCCGGAGCCCAGACGAACACGAATCGCACCAGCCTGTTCGAGTGCGGTCAATTCGTCATCGGCGATGCCACCTTCTGGCCCAACCACTAACCCGACAATTCCTTCATCGGGCAACTCAAGGTCAACCAAGCTGTCTGCCGCGGTTGGGTCTAGCACCAGCAACTTTGCATAGAGGCTGATGGATCTAACCAAACTGCTCGTGGTTACGAGTTCACCGACGCTTACAAAATTGGGTCGCAGTGATTGTTTGGCTGCTTCATCGCAGATTGACTGCCAACGATCAATTGATTTGGCTGCCTTGGTTTGATCCCACTTCACGATGCTGCGCGCAGATTGCCAAGGCGTCACATTGTCGATGCCAAGTTCAGTAGCCGCTTGAATCGCCATTTCATCGCGATCACCTTTGGCAAGCGCCTGAATCAGCTCAAAACGCAACTTCGGTTGTGCAATGGCCTGCACCTCATTCACGCGCACGGTGAGACTCTTGGCATCCACGGTTTCAACCACACCGTGGCAATACAAAGTGGTGCCGTTGGTTAGAGAGATTGGCTCACCGGTGCGCATTCTGCGAACGGTCGCTGCGTGGCGACCTTCGTCACCCTCAAGCTCAACCAACTGTCCGTCAACAAACGACGAGTCCGAATAAAAAAGTGGGCGAACCACTAGCGTCGGCCTTTGAAGGTGCCAGGACTCCGTTTAGCAAGTTTGGCCTTGTCATCGCCTCGCAGTTTTTGCAGTTGTCGGAAAAGTTCTTTTGTTTTGCTGTCGAGCTTCGATGGCGTAACAACCTGCAGGGTAACGAGAAGATCTCCGCGACCGTTGTGGCGCAGATGCTTCACACCGCGATTCTTAAGAGTGACCACATGACCACTCTGATCCCCTGGCTTTATCTCTACTTTTTCATTTCCGTCGAAGGTTTCAATCTCAACGATGGTGCCGAGCACAGCATCGTGCAAAGGAACCTCGAGAACGCAGTGCAGATCATCGCCCTGTCGAGAGAAAATCTCGTGTGGACGAACGGTTAGGTCAACGTAGACGTCGCCGGCAGGTCCTCCAGCGTGACCAACTTCACCCTGCCCGGCAAGCTGCAAGCGCAGACCATCTTCAACGCCAGCAGGAATGTTAATTTCAAGGTTTCTACGCGCGCGAACGCGACCTTGCCCGCGACAGTTGGCACAAGGAGTTGGAATCACCTGACCGTAACCCTGGCAGTTCGAGCACGGGGTCGAGGTGACCACGTTTCCTAACAACGAACGCACCTGGCGTTGCACCGAACCAGCGCCGCGACAAACATCACAGGTTGTTGGGTGCGTTCCTGGCTGCGAGCAAGCTCCCATGCAAACCTCGCATAGTACGGCAGTGTCAACCTCGAGGTCGCGCTTAGCACCACTAACCACTTCATCGAGCGTTAGCTCAACGCGAATAAGTGCATCCTGCCCGCGCTCTGCACGCGACCGAGGCCCACGCGTACCGCCGCCAAAGAATGAATCGAAGATGTCTCCGAAGCCGAAGCCCGCACCAAATGGGTTTTGACCACCCATGTCGTAGTTGCGACGTTGCTCCGCATCGCTGAGCACCTCATAGGCGTGCGTGACTAACTTGAAACGCTCTTGCGCGTCTTCCGATTGGTTAACGTCTGGGTGAAGTTCACGAGCAAGCTTGCGGTAAGCCTTCTTAATTTCTTCTTCACTAGCGTCTCTAGCGACGCCAAGTACTTCGTAGTGGTCTGCCATTTTTCCTTACGCCTGCAGAATCTTTGAAAGGTAACGTGCGACGGCCTGAACTGCCGAAATGTTGAGACTGTAATCCATTCGAGTTGGACCAATTAGACCGAGTTTGGCAACCTCTTGATTTTGATCTTGGTAACCCGCCGACATGATGGTCGCCTCTCGCAGACCATCGGTCTGATTCTCTCGCCCAATCCGAAGACCAACACCGAGATGCTCAGACTGCATTTCGTTGAGTAGACGCACTAAGACAACTTGCTCTTCGATTGCATCAAGAAGAGGAGTAATCGAGTGGCTGAAGTCACCTTCGTTTCTGGCCAAGTTTCCGGTGCCAGCAACCACGAGCTTTTCAGTGCGGTTGGCGTCAACTGTCTTAACGAGCGCATCTAGTAGTTGCGAAACGGCAGAACGAGACGCTGGAGCGAAATTGTTTTCGAAATCCTGAATGAGCTCGGGAACGGTAGTTAGTGAGCGCCCCTCAAGCAGAGTGTTGAGCTTAGCTCTGACTTCGGCGATGAATTCCCCTGAGATGCCTGAAGTGAAGTCGATTTGGTGTTGCTCAATACGTGCGTTGTCTAGCACCAAAAGCAGAAGCACTTTGTTCTCAGACACCGACACGAGTTCAACGCTGCGAACCTTAGATGAACCTAGAGCCGGGTATTGAATCATTGCGATTTGGTTGGTGAGCTTAGCTAACACCTTCACAGCGCGCGCTAGCACTTCGTCAAGATCAGAGGAACTGTCGAGGAAGGTTTCAATCGCGCTGCGTTCAGGAGATGACAACGGTTTCAGTTCAGCCAAGCGGTCGACGAAAAGTCGATAACCCTTATCGGTGGGAACACGACCAGATGATGTGTGCGGCGCAACGATGAGTTGCTCCTCTTCCAGAAGAGCCATGTCGTTACGAATGGTGGCTGAAGAAACTCCGAAATCATGTCGGTCAACGAGCGTCTTTGATCCAACCGGCTCACGAGTCTGAATGTATTCCTGCACGATGGCGCGCAGCACCTCGATCGAACGATTCTGAAGCATCTACACCTCCGTTAGCACTCGAATGTCCCGAGTGCCAATATTACCCGTGATAACGCGCAAACTCTAGGCGCAGCGGTCTAGCCAATCAGCTCGCGGAGCAAAGCATCAGCCATCAGGCGGCCGGTAACCGTAAGCACAATCTGCCCTTTGAAAGCACTGGCCGAATCTATCCAACCTTTCGCGATCGCACCTGCGACTACCTCGGCAGCTTTTGGATTAATCTCGCGAACCAAATCGGTGGCAACGCCGTCGCGGAGTCTAATTTGAAGCATCAGTTCTTCAACCAGCGAAGTACCCGCATCGATAAGTTCCATTCCCGCACCTGGTGACCGACGCTCGGCGAGAGCGGCTGCATAGGTTGTTGGGTGCTTGACGTTCCACCAACGAACCTGCCCGACATGCGAGTGTGCACCAGGGCCAAAACCCCACCAGTCTTGGTTTTTCCAGTAAGCCACATTGTGAGCAGAATTTTTCTCAGGGGTTCTCGACCAGTTACTCAGTTCGTACCAATGCAAATCATTCGCCAAAAGCTTTTCGTCTAGGTAGGTGTACTTGAGCGCTTCTAGATCTTCATCTGGCTCAGAAAGTTTGCCGCTATTAATCTGCGCGGCTAACTTTGTGCCCTCTTCAACAATCAGCGCATAAGCCGAAATGTGATCCACGTTCAGCGAAATCGCAAAATCGACCGTTTGCTGCCACTGCTCGAAAGTTTCGCCAGGCGCTCCGTAAATGAGATCAATCGAAGCGTCTAAACCCGCCATCTTTGCTGCGTCCACAACTTCGCTCACGCGATCGGGATTGTGCGTGCGCTCGAGAGTTTGCAACACCGATGGAACTGCCGACTGCACGCCGAATGAAATACGGGTGACTCCCCCATCCTTGAGTTGCTGCAGAGCATCGGCATCGACGGTATCTGGGTTCGCTTCCACGGTGATTTCAGCGCCGGGCTCAAACCCGTAGCTTTCGCGAAGGATTTCCACAGCTGCAACCAAATCAGCAGCTGGAAGCAATGTTGGTGTGCCACCGCCAAAAAACACGGTGCTGAGTCGGCGCGCAGGGAGTTCAGAGAGTACCTGCTTCGACAGAGCGATTTCTGACTTCAGGTGTTCGACGAAATCGCCAGGCTGATAGCCCTTGAGTTCGCTCGAGGTGTAGGTATTGAAATCACAGTAACCACAGCGCACGGCGCAAAACGGAACGTGAACGTATGCGTGAAAGGTTCGACCTTCGGCCTGCAGTTGTTCAAAGGCGAACTTTCCGTCGGTTGGCATTTTGAGGCCAAGCGGAAGTTGGCTGCCCAACTACTTGCCCTTCTTCTCGCCCTTAGAGTTGCTGTCGGTACTGAGCGCTGCGATAAATGCCTCTTGAGGCACCTCGACGCGTCCGACCATCTTCATGCGCTTCTTACCTTCTTTTTGCTTTTCAAGAAGTTTGCGCTTACGAGAAATGTCACCGCCGTAACACTTAGCCAGAACGTCTTTACGCATGGCACGAATAGATTCACGAGCGATGATGCGAGAGCCGACTGCAGCCTGAATCGGAACTTCAAACTGTTGTCTTGGAATCAGCTCGCGCAACTTGCTGGTCATCATCACACCGTAAGAGTAGGCCTTGTCTTTGTGCACGATTGCACTGAACGCGTCAACCTGATCGCCCTGGAGCAGAATGTCAACCTTTACCAGGTCACCAGCCTCCAGCCCTGCCTCTTCATAATCGAGTGAGGCATACCCCTGAGTGCGGCTCTTCAGGTTGTCAAAGAAGTCAAAAACGATTTCTGCGAGCGGAAGTGTGTAACGCATTTGCACGCGGTCTTCGCCCAGGTACTGCATGTCAATCATCGAACCACGACGTGCCTGGCAAAGCTCCATGATGGTTCCGACATAATCTTTTGGCGACAAGATAGTTGCGCGAACAATTGGTTCGAGCACTTGCTTCACCTTGCCGGTTGGAAATTCGCTCGGGTTAGTTACAGTGACCTGTGACTTGTCTTCCATGGTCACTTGGTAGACAACCGACGGAGCTGTTGCAATTAGGTCGAGGCCGAATTCACGTTCCAAGCGTTCGGTGATGATTTCAAGGTGAAGCAGACCCAAGAAACCACAGCGGAAACCGA